>JAGRHA010000156.1 GCA_020445205.1 Gammaproteobacteria bacterium | reverse complement strand
CTGACCTACCCACATATCGGCAATACCGGGATCAACGGCGAAGACGAAGAATCGTCGGCGATCCACGCTGCCGGCCTGGTCATTCGTGATCTGCCGCTGATCGTCAGCAACTTCCGCAGCGAGCAAACGTTGCAGGACTATCTGCGTGCCGCCGGCGTGGTCGGCATCGCACAGATCGACACGCGCCGGCTGACCCGTCTGCTGCGCGAAAAGGGTGCCCAAAACGGCTGCGTCATGGCGGGAGAGATCGACGAGGCAGCGGCGCTCGCGGCTGCACGTGCCTTCGCCGGACTCAAGGGCATGGATCTCGCCAAAGAGGTCACGACCGACGAAACCTATACCTGGGCCGAGGGCACCTGGCGTCTCGGCCAGGGCCACCCCGTGGCGGACCCCGAAGTGGCCTCGTTCCACGTTGTCGCTTACGACTACGGCGTCAAGCGCAACATCCTGCGCATGCTCGTCGACCGCGGTTGTCGCATCACCGTCGTGCCGGCGCAGACTCCGGCGGCCGAGGTGCTGGCAATGTCGCCCGACGGCGTGTTCCTGTCCAACGGCCCGGGCGATCCGGAGCCGTGTGACTACGCGATCGAGGCCATCCGCGCGATCGTCGACTCCGGCATGCCGACATTCGGCATCTGCCTCGGCCACCAGTTGCTCGGGCTCGCGTCCGGCGCGAAGACCGTCAAGATGAAGTTCGGTCACCACGGTGCGAACCATCCGGTCCAGGACCTGGAAACCGGCAACGTCATGATCTCGAGCCAGAACCACGGCTTTGCGGTCGACGAAGCGACGCTGCCCGCGAACGTCAAGTCGACGCACAAGTCGCTGTTCGATGGTTCGTTGCAGGGAATCCATCGGACCGACAGGCCGGCGTTCAGTTTTCAGGGGCATCCCGAAGCGAGCCCGGGGCCGCACGATGTGGCGCCCCTGTTCGATCATTTCATCGGTTTGATGCGTGAGCGTTGAACGACGGCATCGCGACGCCGGGAACACGAGCCAGATTGAATACACAGGCGCCAACGCGCCGCGCGGTTGACAGAACATGCCCAAAAGAACGGACATCAAAAGCATCTTGATCATTGGCGCCGGTCCGATCGTGATCGGCCAGGCCTGCGAGTTCGACTACTCGGGTGCACAGGCTTGCAAGGCCCTGCAGGAAGAAGGCTTCCGCGTCATCCTGGTCAATTCGAACCCGGCCACGATCATGACCGATCCGGACATGGCCGACGCCGTGTACATCGAGCCGATCACCTGGCGTACCGTGGCCAAGATCATCGAGAAGGAAAAGCCGGACGCGCTGCTGCCGACGATGGGCGGCCAGACCGCGTTGAACTGTGCGCTCGACCTGGTGCGCGAAGGCGTATTGCAGGCCCACGGCGTGGAGATGATCGGGGCGACGCGCGACGCCATCGACAAGGCTGAAGATCGTGATCTGTTCCGTCAGGCGATGCGCAAGATTGGCCTCGACATGCCGCGTTCGGCGGTGGCGCACTCGCTCGAAGAGGCGGTGCAGGTGCAGGCGTCGATCGGATTCCCGACCATCATCCGGCCATCGTTCACGATGGGTGGCTCGGGTGGAGGCATCGCCTACAACCGCGAGGAGTTCGAGGAGATCTGCGCGCGCGGTCTCGATCTGTCGCCAACCTCGGAGTTGTTGATCGAGGAATCGATCCTCGGCTGGAAGGAATTCGAGATGGAGGTGGTGCGCGACTGCAAAGGCAACTGCATCATCGTCTGCTCCATCGAGAACCTCGATCCGATGGGCGTGCATACGGGCGACTCGATTACCGTGGCGCCGGCGCAGACGCTGACCGACAAGGAATACCAGATCATGCGTAACGCCTCGCTGGCGGTACTGCG
>JAGRHA010000155.1 GCA_020445205.1 Gammaproteobacteria bacterium | reverse complement strand
TGGTGCTCGGTCAACTTGACCGGCGTCTCGACCACCACGCGGCAGATCAGATCACCCTGCGGACCGCCACGGACGGGTTTCACGCCCTTGCCACGCATGCGGAACATCTTGCCGGTCTGCGTGCCTTCGGGGATCTTGAGCATGACCTTGCCGTCGAGCGTCGGCACCTCGAGCTCACCACCCAGCGCCGCGGTCGGAAAATCGATCGGCACCTCACAGTACAGGTGGCTGTCGTCGCGCGTGAAGATCGCGTGCTCGCGCACATGCACCTGCACGTAGAGATCGCCGGGCGGGCCGCCGTGATCGCCAGCCTCACCTTCGCCCTGCAGGCGGATGCGATCGCCGGTATCGACGCCCGGCGGAACCTTCACCGACAGCGTCTTGGTCTCCTGTACACGCCCCTGTCCGCGACACGTGCCGCACGGGTCGTCGATGACGCTGCCACGTCCACGGCAGGTCGGACAGGTCTGTTGCACCGAGAAGAAGCCCTGCTGCATACGGACCTGGCCGGCGCCCTTACAGGTACCACACGTCTTCGGCGAAGTGCCTTTCTTCGCCCCACTGCCGCCACAGGTATCGCACGTGATCCAGGTCGGCACCTTGATCTTGACGCTCGTTCCCGTCACGGCGTCCTCGAGGCTCAGCTCGAGGTTGTAGCGCAGGTCGGCGCCGCGCTGCACGCGCGATCCGCCGGGCCCGCCGCGACCACCGCCGAAGATATCGCCGAACACGTCGCCGAAGATGTCGCTGAAACTCGCCCCACCGCGTCCGCCGCCAAAGCCGCCGGCCCCCATCGAGGGATCGACGCCGGCGTGACCGAACTGGTCATAGGCCGCGCGTTTTTGCGCGTCGGACAGTACCTCGTAGGCCTCCTTGGCCTCCTTGAAGCTGCTCTCCGCCTCGGCGGACTTGTCACCGGTATTGCGGTCGGGATGATGCTTCATCGCCAGGCGGCGATAGGCTTTCTTGATCTCGGCTTCGCTGGCGTTCTTCGCCACCCCTAGGACATCGTAGTAATCGCGTTTGGACATCTTCCGCTCGTTTTCAGACCCCGCATCGACAATGGCGGGCAATCGCAGGCTCGAAGCCGCTCCAGATCATACATGGCCCGGGAGCCCTCGTCGGCTTACGACGCACCCCGCACCTGTCTCGTGTACCTGCTACGCACAAAACGAAACCGTGCACCGGCGGCTGCGCCGATGCACGGTTGCTGCCTCACGGACCCGCAGGCCGCGTAGCACCGGCCTTACTTGCCGTCTTTGACCTCTTCGAACTCGGCGTCGACGACATCGTCGTCGGCCTTGGCCGAACCACTGTCCGCGGCCTCGGCGCCAGCGCCGGCGGCCGCACCCGGTGCCGCTTCGCCACTCTGCTGCGAGTACAGGCGCTCGGCCATCTTGCCCGATGCTTCGGCGAGTGCCTTGGTCTTGGCTTCGATCTCGTCCTTGTCGGAGCCCTTCATGGCCTCCTCGAGTTCCTTGATCGCGTTTTCAATCGCCTCTTTCTCACCGGCCTCGAGCTTGTCGTCGCCGAGTTCGGCCATCGATTTGCGTGTCGCATGGATCATGCTGTCGGCCTGGTTGCGTGCATGCACGACCTCGTGGAACTTCTTGTCCTCGTCGGCGTGCGCCTCGGCATCCTTGACCATCTTCTGGATCTCGTCCTCCGACAGACCCGACGACGCGGTGATCCGGATCGAGGTCTCTTTGCCCGTCGCCTTGTCCTTGGCCGAGACATGCAGGATGCCGTTGGCGTCGATGTCGAACTTGACCTCGATCTGCGGCACACCACGCGGCGCCGGCGGGATATCACCGAGGTCGAAACGACCGAGCGACTTGTTCGCCGAGGCCTGTTCGCGCTCACCCTGCAGCACGTGCACGGTCACCGCGGTCTGGTTGTCGTCGGCGGTCGAGAACACCTGCGACGCACTGGTCGGGATCGTGGTGTTCTTCTCGATGAGTTTGGTCATCACGCCACCCAGCGTCTCGATACCCAGCGACAGCGGGGTCACGTCGAGCAGCAGCACGTCCTTGACCTGGCCACCCAGCACACCACCCTGGATCGCGGCACCGACGGCGACCGCCTCGTCCGGATTGACGTCTTTGCGCGGCGCCTTGCCGAAGAACTTCTCGACCAGCTCCTGCACCTTGGGCATACGCGTCTGGCCACCGACCAGGATCACGTCGTCGATATCCGAAGCCGACACGCCTG
>JAGRHA010000154.1 GCA_020445205.1 Gammaproteobacteria bacterium | reverse complement strand
TCCCGATGTTCACCATCATCGGCAGTTTCACCGGCACCCAGGTGCTGCTGAGCGTCGATCCGGCACCGTTCCGCTTCCTGCTCGCCGCGGTGTTGATCGGCTACCTGGTCAGTGATCATCTGCACCGCACCGAACACGTGGTGCGCGTACCCAAATGGGGCATGGCGGTGTTCGGCATGCTGCTCGGTCTGCTCGCCGGCGTGGTCAATATATTTGCGCCGCTGGTCGTGGCGTATGCGCTGTACACGCGCATGCCGACCGTGCTCATGGTCGCGACGTTCAACCTGAGTTTCATCACCAGCAAATCGGGTCAGATCATCGGTTTCATGAGCCAGGGCGCGTTCGACCTCGATGTGGTCGGCCTTGCGGTGCTCGCGTTGCCGCTGATCCTCGCGGCGTTGT
This sequence comes from Gammaproteobacteria bacterium, assembly GCA_020445205.1. Lineage (GTDB taxonomy): Bacteria > Pseudomonadota > Gammaproteobacteria > Chromatiales > Chromatiaceae > Thiosocius. The sequence continues at coordinate 31,738 of JAGRHA010000154.1, read as the reverse complement.
GGCTGGGCATCCGCGTGCGCAAACGCGTCGATATGGAGACCTATCGCGGCATGCTGCGCGGCGCCCTGTGGGTCATTTCGATCGCCATATTGCTCGATGCCCTGCGCCGACTCTGGTGAGCGCATTCAGTCATCGACGCGCCCGCGCAGGCGCTTGGTGGCACCGTGCTTGCTCTTGCTGTCGAGGCGCTTCTGTTGCGAGGAACGGGTCGGACGCGTCGCGCGGCGTGGTTTGCGCACGCGGCTCGCTTGCTCGACCAGCTCGGCCAGGCGATCGAGTGCGTCGCGCCGGTTCTTCTCCTGCGTGCGGAAACGCTGTGCCTTGATCACGAGCACGCCGTCCGACGAGATGCGTTGATCCGCCAGCGTGAGCAGGCGTTGCTTGATGGCCTCGGGCAGCGTCGAGCGGCGGATGTCGAAACGCAGATGCATCGCCGACGATACCTTGTTGACGTTCTGGCCGCCGGCGCCCTGCGCACGCACGGGTTGCCAGTCGAGCTCGGCTTCGTCGATGCTGATGGCGCGCGTCAGGTGCAGCATGTCATGCGATCTCAGCCGACCGGGCGCAGGCGCACGAGCTGGCCATCGTCGTCATCGGTGAGCAGGTACAGCAGGCCATCGGGGCCTTGGCGCACATCACGGATGCGGCCGAGTTCATCGGCGAGCATGCGTTCCTCGGCGACGACCTTGCCGTCGCGCAGTTCGAGACGCACGAGCAGGCGGAACTTCAGAGAACCGACGAACAGGTCGCCCTGCCAGGCGGGGAAGGCGTCGGCGTCATAGAACGTCATCCCCGACGGTGCGATCGACGGCACCCAGTAGTACAGCGGTTGCGCCATACCCGGTTTGGCCGTGCCTTCGCCGATCCGCGTGCCGATGCCGTAGTTCACGCCGTAGGTGATGACGGGCCAGCCATGGTTGACACCGGCGCGCGGCAGATTGATCTCGTCGCCCCCTTGCGGGCCGTGCTCGTGCGTCCACAGCTGGTTGCTCGGCGCGTGCAAGGTCGCGCCCTGGATGTTGCGGTGGCCATAGCTGTAGATCTCCGCGCGCGCGTCGTCGCGACCGACGAAGGGGTTGTCGGCCGGCACGCGGCCATCGTCATGCAGCCGGATCACCGAGCCGGCGTGATCGGCGACGTCCTGCGCGCGTGCCTGTGCGCCGCGGTCGCCGAGGGTGATGAACAGAAAGCCGTCGCGATCGAACACCAGACGCGAGCCGAAGTGACGTCCGGTACCGGATTTCGGCATGAGGCGGAACAGCACCTCGACGTCGTCGAGCCGTTGTCCGTCGAAACGCCCGCGTGCAACCGCGGTACCGACGCCACCGACGCCGGGCTCGGCGTAGCTCAGATACACCCAACGATTGCTCGCGAATTGCGGATGCAGGACGACGTCGAGCAATCCACCCTGGCCGTGTGCGAGTACCGGCGGCAGGCCTTCGACCGGCTGCGGCGACAGCTTGCCGTTGGCGTCGATCAGGCGCAGGCGTCCCGGGCGCTCGCTGACGAGGTAGCCGCCGTCGGGCAGAAACGCCACCGACCACGGGTGGTCGAGGCCGCTGCTCACGGTTTCGACGACGAAACGGGCCTGCTCGGTGGTATGCGTCTGCGCGCTGACGGCGGTGACGACGCAGGCACAACACAGCAGCAGGGAAAGGCGGATCTTGGTCATCACGGGCACCGGCTCTCGGGCAATGCCTCGATTCTGCGCACGGCTGCGCACGGAAACAACCGGGGGCGAAGGGCGGGTGAACAGTGGTGCCGTGGCCGACGTGGGAGGCCGGGCATTTCGGCAGTCGGCCAAGGCAGGTAGAGACTTGCAGGACCTGCGTGCGCGTGAGGCCATCTGCAGCGGGGCGTCATTCGTCGGCGCTGGCGCGCTCGAACGCCTCGGCGGCCTCGAGCCAGTGTTCCTCGGCCGCGGCCAGCGCGCTGTCGACGTCGCCCTTGCGTCGCAACAGCCCCTGCAGCCGGTCCTTGGCCCGGGCTTCGTACAGGCTGTTGTCGGCGAGTTCGTGCTGCAGGGCGTCGCTTTCGTGCTGCCATTTCTCCATGGCCGCCTCGGCCTGCTGCAACGCACGCTTGAGCGGTTGCAGCACCTTGCGGCGTTCTGCCTCGCTGCGTTTGCGCTCGCGGCGGTCGTCGTTGACCGCGCGGTTCGGCATCGAGGCTTGACGGCTGTAGCGCTGGTGCGCGGCGAGCCAGGCCGGATAGGCATCGAGCTCGTCGTCGAATTCGTCGACCGTGCCGCCATTGACCAGCAGCAGCCTGTCGCAGGTCACGCGCAGCAGATGGCGATCATGCGAGACGATCACCATGGCGCCACTGAAGTCCTGCAGTGCGGCGGCGAGCGCCTGACGCATGTCGATGTCGAGGTGGTTGGTCGGCTCGTCGAGCAGCAGCAGGTTGGGGCGCTGGTAGATCATCAACGCGAGGGCGAGGCGCGACTTCTCACCGCCGGAGAACGGCGCGACAGGATCGAGCGCCTTGTCACCGACGAAGCCGAAGCCACCGAGGTAGTCGCGCAGTGCCTGCTCGGTGGCACCCGGGTCGAGCAGTTGCAGATGCTGCAGTGCCGACTGTGCCGGTACGAGCTGCTCCAACTGGTGCTGCGCGAAGTAGCCGACCGCCAGGTGCTTGGCCTCGACGCGTTCACCCTGCAATGGCACCAGACCACCCGCGAGCAGTTTGATGAGCGTGGATTTGCCGGCGCCATTCGGCCCCAGCAGGCCGATGCGGTCGCCGGGATTGAGCACTATGCGCACACGCTCGATGATGCGCTTGTCGGCGTAGCCCGCCGCGCAGGCATCCAGGGTCAGCAGCGGGTGCGGTGTCTTCTCCGGCTCGCGCAAGCTGAAACGGAACGGCGAGTCGACGTGCGCGGGCGCGATGCGTTCCATGCGCTCGAGTGCCTTGATGCGGCTCTGCGCCTGACGTGCCTTGGTCGCCTTGGCACGGAAGCGTTCGACGAAGCTGTGCATGTGCGCGATCTCGCGCTGCTGTTTCTCGAACGCCGCCTGCTGGTTGGCGAGCTGCTCGGCGCGTACGCGCTCGAACGCGCTGTAGTTGCCGCTGTACAGCGTCGCGCGCTGCTGCTCGATGTGCAGGATCTGGCTGCACACGCTGTCGAGGAAATCGCGGTCGTGCGAGATCAGCAGCAGTGTGCCGCGGTACTGCTTGAGCCAGGATTCGAGCCAGATGACGGCGTCGAGATCGAGGTGGTTGGTCGGTTCGTCGAGCAGTAGCAGGTCCGATCGACACATCAATGCCTGGGCGAGATTCAGGCGCATCTGCCAGCCGCCGGAAAACTCGTGCACCGGGCGTTCGATGTCGCCGGGTGCGAAGCCGAGGCCGTCGAGCAGGCTCGCGGCACGGCTGTTGGCCTGGTAGGCGCCGGCGTGTTCGAGTTCGGCGTGCAGGTGGGCGATGTCCTCGCCGCGACCGGCGCGTTCGGCCGCGGCGAGCGCCGCCTGCAGGCGGCGCAGCTCACTATCGCCGTCGAGCACGTACTCAATGGCGGGCTGCGCGTTCGCCGGCATCTCCTGCGCAACGTGCGCGATGACCCAGCCCGGCGGCCGTTTCAATGCGCCTTCGTCGCTGCCGAGTTCGCCAAGGATCAACGCGAACAGGCTCGACTTGCCGCTGCCGTTGGCGCCCGTGAGTCCGACCTTGTGGCCCGGATGGACCTGGAACGTGGCCTGCTCGAACAGCACGCGCGGGCCGCGGCGAATGGAGACATTGTCGAACTGCAGCATCGCAGGTGGTTGGTGGAGGCGGTGAAGGGGCCGTGATTATAGAGGACTTGTCGGTTGCGGCGATGGCGCTGTCACGTCGAGTTTTGGCCGCTGTGCCGGCGCGCACCGAGGAAGTCACGCGAGATTGAGACGACAAACCCGCGACGGCCTCAGGCGCGATCGAGACGTCGGTAACCGACGGCTTCGCTGATGTGGTGTTCGGCGATCGCAGTTGCGGCATCGAGGTCGGCGATCGTGCGCGCAACGCGCAGGATGCGGTGGAACGCACGCGCCGACAGGCCGAGGCGGTCGATGGCGTTGGCGAGCAGGCGCTCGCCGGCGTTCGACAGGCCACAGTGACGCTTGGCACCGGCGAGGTCGAGGCGCGCATTGCCGACACCCTGGCGATCGATCTGGCGCTGCCACGCGGCCGCCACCCTGGCACGCACCATCGCGCTGTCCTCGGCGGGCTGGCGCCAGCCGTCGAGCAGCTCCGGACGCGGGATCGCCGGCACCTCGATCTGAATATCGATGCGATCGCGCAACGGCCCCGATACGCGCTGTTGATAACGTGCGGCGCGCTCGTGGCTGCAGGTGGCACAGGCCCGCGCGGGATCGGCGGCCTAACCACACGGGCAGGGGTTCATCGCGGCGACCAGCTGGAAGTCGGCCGGGAACTCGGCCTGGCGCGCAGCGCGTGAGATCAGGATACGCCCACTCTCCAGTGGTTCGCGCAGGACCTCGAGCACGCGCATGTCGAACTCGGGCAGCTCGTCGAGAAACAGCACGCCGTTGTGGGCGAGCGATATCTCGCCGGGCCGCGGCATGCTGCCGCCGCCGACCAACGCGACCGCCGAGGCTGTGTGGTGCGGGGCGCGAAACGGGCGCGTACTCCAGTCGTTGGCAGCGTAACCGAGTCCGGCGACCGAGCGCAGTGCCGCCGTCTGCAGTGCCTCGTGCTCGTCGAGCGGCGGCAGGATTCCCGGCAAGCGGTTGGCGAGCATCGATTTGCCACTGCCGGGCGGGCCCATCATGAGCAGGTTGTGACGACCCGCGGCGGCGACCTCCAACGCGCGTCGTGCGAGCGTCTGGCCATGTACGTCGCGCAGGTCCGGACCGTCGACCGCAACGCCTTCAGGTCGTATCACGCTGGCTGGTGACACCGGCTGCGAGCCGCCCAGGTGGCCGCTGAGCGTGAGCAGGTGGTCGACGGGGTACAGTGCGATGTCGGTGACCAGCGCGGCTTCGTCGAGATTGGCGGCCGGCAGCACGAGCTTGGCGCCTGCGCTGCGGGCGGCGAGGGTGATCGGCAGGATGGCGGCGACCGGGCGCACCGTGCCGGCAAGACTCAGTTCGCCGACCAGTTCGTAGCCGTCGCTCGCGGCGGGTGGCAGCTGACCACTGGCGATCAGGATGCCAACGGCGATTGCGAGGTCGAAGCGGCTGCCCTGCTTGGGCAGGTCGGCCGGAGCGAGATTGACCGTGATACGCCGCGCCGGAAACTCGAAGCCGGTGTTGAGCAGGGCGCTGCGCACGCGGTCGCGGCTTTCCTGCACGGCCTTTTCCGGCAGACCGACGATATTGAATGCCGGCAGGCCATTGGCGAGAGGGGTCTCGACGCTGACGAGTGGTGCGTCGATGCCGACGGCCGCGCGGCAGTGGGTGGTGGCGAATGACATGCGTCCCTGCCTGTATCGCGAATGCGGGTGCATCCCTTGCGCCCGCTGTGCAGACGCTAACGCATTTGCCGCCGCCGTGCGAGTGTTGCCACGCACTGGTTTGAGTCGCCAGCACTGTCGCTTTAGACTCGTCGCGCGCGCCGCCCGGCGCATTTGTGAACAACCGCCTCAACCCCCGGACCCGAAACCATGGCCAGCGGCATATTTGCGATTCTCGACGATGTGGCGACTCTGCTCGACGATGCGGCCGTGTTGAGCAAGGTCGCAGCGAAGAAGACCGCCGGACTGCTCGGTGATGACCTTGCCGTGAATGCCGAGAAGGCGACGGGGTTCCATGCCTCGCGCGAACTGCCCGTGATATGGGCGATCACCAAGGGATCGCTGCTCAACAAGCTGATCATCCTGCCCGTGGCCTTCCTGCTCAGTGCCTACCTGCCGTGGCTCATCGTGCCCATCCTGCTCGTCGGCGGCGCCTATCTGAGCTACGAGGGGGTCGAGAAGGTGCTCGAGTGGTTCGGTGCGCACGATACCCACGAGGTGGCGGCGGCGCACGAGGAGCTCACGCCCGAGCAGGTACTGCAGCGCGAGGCCGGAAAGATCAAGGGTGCGGTGCGTACCGATTTCATCCTTTCGATCGAGATCGTGGTGATCTCACTCGAGACCGTCATCGGCGAGCCGCTGCCGCTGCAGGTGCTCGTCGTCAGCCTGATCGCGCTGCTCGCGACGGTCGGCGTCTACGGCATCGTTGCGCTGCTGGTGCGTATGGACGACGCCGGCATGCGCCTGATCATGCGCGCCAGATCGCTGCAGGGGACAGCGGCGCGCGCCCTGCGCTTGGGCGGTCACCAGCTCATCGCGGCCCTGCCCAAGGTGATCCGTTTGCTCGGCGTCGTCGGCACGATCGCCATGTTGCTTGTCGGTGGTGGCATGTATGTGCACAACATCGAGCAGGTACACAATTGGCTGCATGCGTTGCCGACCCTGCTTGCCGACCTCGTGGCCGGCTTGGTCGTCGGCGGCGCGATCCTGCTGCTGATGCACCTCGCCAAGCGCCTGCGCCGCGTCGCCACCGCGAACGACTGACGCGCCCGGAACGCCGGGGCTCATGCATGCGACGCTTGTGTGTATCCCGGTTCTTGCCGCGGCAGGTGGCGCACGTCGCCGGATGCCGCGACGCAGATGTGGTCACGGCGAACGGATGGGGCGACGCGTCCCGGCGAGACCGGTTTGTGCCTTCGCCTGCGACCAATGACCTAGCCCTGCTGCGGTACCGGTGTGCGTGACCGCAAACCCGCTGGGCTGCGGGTTCGCTGGTCGAGGGACGCACAGTGTGATGTTCCTCAGCTACGTCGCGGGCCGCGACGTGCAATCACCAGAGCGATGCCGCCGAGGATCGCGATCGATGCGACGGTGAAACGCCAAGAGAGGGCCTCGTCGAGCAGCAGCATGCCGGCGAGCGCCGCAATCACGGGTACGCTGAGCTGCAGGGTCGCGGCATGCGTCGCCTGCAGCGATGGCAGCACGCTGTACCACAGGGCGTATCCCATGCCCGACGCGATGGCGCCGGAAGCAATGGCATAGCCGATGCCGGCCGTGTCGAGTTGCAGCTGCGGCAGCGTCAACAGGCTCAATGCCAGGGCCATCGGCGCGGCGCGCGCGAAGTTGCCGGCCGTGACGCGGGTCGGGTCACCGGCACCACGACCGCGTAGCGAATAGAGTCCCCACGCGACGCCGGCGCCGAGCATCAACGTGGCGGCGCCCAGCGGCGGTGCCGTGAGGCCCGGCAGCAGCAAACCAACGAGCCCGATCAGTGCCAGGCTCAATCCCGACCATTGCAGCAGCTGCAGGCGTTCGCCGCGCCACAGTCCCGCACCGATCATCGTCACCTGCACAGCACCGAACAGCAGCAACGCACCCGTGGCCGCGCTGAGTCCTTCGTAGGCAAACGAAAACGGCGAGGCATAGGCGAACAGGGCGAGCGCCGACAACCAGTTGCCACGCCCGTCACGCGCATCTGCACGGGCACGCGCAATCAACCACAGCACCAGTGCGCCCGACGCGAGACGGATGCTGGTGAAACTCGCCGCATCGATGGCGGTGTCCTTGAGCGCCACGCGGCACAGCACGGAGTTGCCGGCGAAGGCGCACAGCGTGAGCAGGGTCAGGATACTCAGCCGCAGCATGTGGCCTCACCCGGTGCAAACCGGATTTGCGGTGTCGGCGACACCATGCGGCACACGCGCGTCAGCGCTGCGCGGCGGCCTCGAGTTCGGCGACGCGCTGTTCGAGCAGCTTGAGTTTTGCGCGCGTGCGCTGCAGCACCGCCTGCTGCACGTCGAATTCCTCGCGCGTGACCAGGTTCATGCGCCCCAGCGCCGATTCCAGCCCGCTGCGCAGATTGCGCTGCACGTCTTCCTGGAGGTTTTGCACGCCACGTGGCAGGCCATCGGCCAGGCGCTTGGACAGATCGTCGAACAGTTTTGGGTCGAGCATGGTGAACCAGGGTTGCCGTTGGTGGGTTATGCACAGCTTAAGAACGCCAATCGCCGGTGTCTAACACCACGCATGCACAACCTTGGTGCGTCAAATTGGTGCACGTGGGAGTTGGCGGTCTGAACTGGTGCATCAGTTGTTGCTTAAATGTCACACTCAACCTGTAAGCCAATGACAAATTTAACAAAAAACCGGTTGGCATGGCATCTGCTATCGATCACAGCAATCGCCGCTCATGTCGGGCGATCACGAAACGCATACACAGACTCTGTAGGGGAGATTGCTACATATGAAACTCAACAAACTCGCAATGGCGATTGGTGCTTGCACGATGCTCGCTGGCCCGGCTATGGCCGAAATCAGCGGCAATGTCGCCCTGACTTCCAACTATATCTTCCGCGGTGTCTCGCAGAACGATAACTCCTGGGCGATCCAGGGTGGCTTCGACTACGCGCACGACAGCGGCCTTTACGCCGGCGTCTGGGCATCCAACGTCGACGACAACTTCTTCTCGGGATCGAGCATCGAGATCGATACCTACCTGGGCTGGAGCGGTGATGTCGGCCCGGTGTCGCTCGACGTCGGTTACCTGCACTACTTCTATCCGGACAGCCACCCGGCTGCCGGTCCGGGCAACGATCCGGACACCGATGAATTCCACGTCGGCGTATCGAAGGACTTCGGCTTCATGAGCGCCGGTTTCACCGCGTACTACAGCCCGGACTTCTTCGACTTCGGCAAAGGCCAGTACTACGACCTCAGCATCGACGTGCCGGTCAGCAGCTTCACGATCTCGGGTCACTACGGTGTTACCCGTATCTCCGAGAAGACGGGGCTCGCCGATGCGGATTACGAAGACTACAGCCTGGGTGTCTCGACCTCGTACTCGGGGCTCGATTTCGCTGTGACCTACAGCGACACCAGCAGCGATGTAACGGGTGCGCTGGTTGACGACCTGTGGGCATTCACGGTTTCGAAGTCGCTGTAAACCCGTATCACCCGCTTAACTGGATAACCCTGTAACGCCGCCCGCAACCGAGCGGGCGGCCAAGGAGACGTACACATGAAACTGGTTGCAGCCATCATCAAGCCCTTCAAGCTCGATGACGTGCGCGAAGCCCTGTCCGAGATCGGTGTCACCGGCATCACGGTGATCGAGGTCAAGGGTTTCGGTCGTCAGAAAGGCCACACCGAACTGTATCGCGGCGCTGAATACGTCGTCGATTTCCTGCCCAAGATCAAGGTCGAGATCGCGATCGACGACGATCTGCTCGATCGCGTGATCGAGGCGATCAGTGCCGCGGCCAAGACCGGCAAGATCGGTGACGGCAAGATTTTCGTTTACGAGCTGAGTCAGGCGATCCGTATCCGTACGGGTGAGTCCGGCCCGGACGCCCTGTAAAGTCCTGGAGGTTTTCAATGGAAAACAACATTTACGAACTCCAGTACGCCATCGACACCTTCTATTTCCTGGTGATGGGCGCACTGGTCATGTGGATGGCGGCTGGTTTCGCCATGCTCGAATCAGGCCTCGTAAGGGCCAAGAACACAACCGAGATCCTGACAAAGAACGTCGCGCTGTATGCCGTGGCGTGCATCATGTACCTGGTCTGCGGCTACGCGATCATGTACGGCGGTGACTACCTGCTGGCCAGCATCGCACTGGACGGTGCCGAGAATGCCGACGCGCTGACGGCTACGGTGCTCAAGGAATCGGCTGAGGCCGGTTTCGGCGGCGACTCCGTCTACTCCGACGCGTCCGACTTCTTCTTCCAGGTGGTGTTTGTCGCCACGGCGATGTCGATCGTTTCGGGCGCCGTTGCCGAGCGCATGAAGCTGTGGGCCTTCCTGCTGTTCGCGGTCGTCATGACCGGCTTCATCTACCCGATGGAAGGCAACTGGACCTGGGGCGGTGGCTCTGTGTTCGGCATGTACAGCCTGGGCGACGATTTCGGCTTCTCCGACTTCGCCGGTTCCGGCATCGTGCATATGGCCGGTGCGGCTGCCGCACTCGCCGGTGTGTTGCTGCTCGGCCCGCGCAAGGGCAAGTACACCGCCGACGGTCGCGTCAACGCCATCCCGGGCGCCAACCTGCCGCTCGCCACGCTGGGTACGTTCATCCTGTGGATGGGCTGGTTCGGCTTCAACGGCGGTTCGGTGCTCAAGCTCGGTGATATCGCCAACGCCAACTCGGTCGCCATGGTGTTCCTCAACACCAATACCGCGGCCGCCGGCGGCCTGGTGACGGCACTGATCGTGGCTCGCATGCTGTTCGGCAAGGCCGACCTGACCATGGCCCTCAACGGTGCATTGGCTGGTCTGGTTGCGATCACCGCCGAGCCGTCGACGCCGTCGCCGTTGGCTGCGACGCTGATCGGTGCTGTCGGTGGCTTCATCGTCGTGTTCGCGATCCTCACGCTCGACAAGATGAAGATCGATGACCCGGTCGGTGCGATCTCGGTCCACGGTGTGGTCGGTTTCTGGGGCCTCATGGCCGTGCCGCTGACCAATGGTGATGCGAGCTTCGTCGGCCAGCTGGTCGGTGCGGGCACCATCTTCGCCTGGGTGTTCGGTGTCAGCTTCATCGTCTGGCTCGTCATCAAGGCCATCATGGGCATCCGCGTCAGCGAGGAAGAAGAGTACGAAGGTACCGACGTTTCCGAATGTGGCATGGAAGCCTATCCGGAGTTCACTGGTTCGCGCGGCTCGGCCGTCTGATCCGGCGGATTACCTTCCAAGTGATCGGGGCGCCCACGGGCGCCCCTTTTTTTTGTCTGTGGTCAGACGATCGGCGGTTCTTCGATCACCTCGGGCGGTGCGATGTTGCTGCCATCGTTGAGTGCGTCGAGATGCTGTTCGAGCAGTGAGGTCTGGCGCGTGCGGCCGACGTGGAACAGCGCCTCGCCTTCGAATACCAGCGGCAGGTTGGTGCGACCGATCACGACACCATCGAACGGCGCCTCGATCGGCATCTCCGAATCGCCGTTGGGATCGGCGACGATGCCGAGGACCTCGCCTTTGCCCACCATGTCGCCGAGGCGTGACTGGGCACGCAGGATGCCGCTTTGCGGCGCGCGCTGCCAACTGCTCGACCGCAGCACGGCGCTCGGTCTGCTCGGTTTGCGCTTGCTCGGCGGCAGCATCTGCAGCCGGCGCAGTACGTTCAGCGTGCCGCGCACGCCGATCTGGATCGACAACTCCTCGAACCGCAGCGCCTCGCCGGCTTCGTACACCATCACCGATACGCCGTGTGCCGCGGCCGTGCCGCGCAGCGAACCAAACGGCGCCGCGGAATGCAGCAGCACGGGCGCGCTAAAGGTGCGCGCGAGGGGCTCAAGAATCGGGTCGTTGATGTCGGCACGGATCTGCGGCAGGTTGTCACGATGGATCGCCGCGGTGTGCAGATCGATGCCGACGTCGCTGCGCGCGATGATCTCGGTGGTGAAGATGTGGGCGAGGCGGCCGGCCATGGAGCCGCCTTCGTTGCCGGGAAAACTGCGGTTGAGATCACGCCGGTCGGGCAGGTAACGCGAGCGGTTGTGAAAACCGAACACGTTGACGATCGGCACCGCGAGCAGGGTGCCACGCAGGCGTTTCATCTGCGGCATGCGCAACAGGCGGCGGATGATCTCGACGCCGTTGATCTCGTCGCCGTGCACCGCGGCGCTGACGAACAGCACCGGGCCGTCACCACGCCCGTGCAGCACGTGCACGGGCATCGACACCGGGTCGTTGGTGTACAAGCCCGGCAGTTCCAGGTTCACCGTCGCGCGCGAACCCGGTCCGATTCGATGCTCACCGATAAGGAACGCCTGTCTTGCCATCTCATCCCCGGCCGCGCGTCTTGGTCCTGTTGGGTTTGTGATTCTTCTCGACGAACTGGATGATCATACTGGCAATGTCCTTCTCCGACGCGGCCTCGATGCCTTCCAGTCCCGGTGACGAATTCACCTCCATGACCACCGGACCGTGATTCGAGCGCAGGATGTCGACGCCGCACACATTCAGGCCCATGATCGATGCGGCGCGCACGGCAGTCGAGCGTTCCTCGGGCGTCAGCTTGACCAGCGAAGCCGTGCCGCCGCGATGCAGGTTGGAGCGAAACTCGCCATCCTTGCCCTGGCGCTTCATCGCCGCCACGACGCGCTCACCGATCACGAAGCAGCGGATATCGGCACCGCCCGCCTCCTTGATGAACTCCTGGATGAGGATATTGGCCTTGAGTCCCATGAAGGCCTCGATCACGCTCTCGGCGGCCTTCTCGGTCTCGGCGAGCACCACGCCGATGCCCTGCGTTCCTTCGAGCAGTTTGATCACGGCCGGTGCGCCGCCGACCATCTTCAGCATGTCCTGCACGTCGTCGGGCGAATGCGCGAAGCCGGTCACGGGCAAGCCGATGCCTTTGCGTGCGAGCAACTGCAGCGAACGCAGCTTGTCGCGCGAGCGCGTGATCGCGACCGATTCGTTGAGCGGATACACGCCCATCATCTCGAACTGGCGCAGCACCGCGGTGCCGTAGAAGGTTACCGATGCGCCGATGCGCGGTATCACGGCGTCGAAGCCGACGAGGTCTTCACCCTTGTAGTGGATCGACGGTCGCATCGATGTGATGTTCATGTAGCAGCGCAATGCGTCGAGTACGCGCACCTCGTGACCGTGTTCCTTCGCGGCCTCGACCAGGCGGCGCGTCGAATAGAGTTTCGGATTGCGCGAAAGGATGGCGATCTTCATTGGCTGTCTCCTTGGTTCGGTTTTTGCCCGGCGAGATACGATCTCGCTGGATCGACAACGAATCCGCCGGCACCGAGCGCTGTGCGGCCGAGCAACATCCGGAATCGCATGCTGTCGCGATTGGTAAGGGTCAATTCGATGGTATCGTCGAAACCGGCGAGCCGCAGTCGCGTTTCGATGACGTAGCGCAATTCGCGATGACCACCCGAATCCGCCACCTGGCGCTGGTCGAGGATCGCCGCTTCGCAATGCAGCACGTCGTCATCGTTGCGCTGCACCGGATGTACGCCGAAACGCACCCACGCAGCGCCGTGACGGCGGAACGGGTCGATGTAGAACGCGTGCAGGCACGAGGTACGCGCGCCGGTGTCCACCTTGGCCTTGATGCGCGGTATTCCGAGGTCGGGCAGGGCGAGCCACTCGCGCCAGCCGAGTGTGTACTTGTCCGACATCAGCCCGGGTCGTCCTGATCGTTGGCGGTGCGCGTTTCCGCGGCTGGTGGCGGGGGCGTCATATGTACCACGCGCTGCGGGAACGGGATTTCGATCCCGGCTTCACGGAAGGCATCGTCAATGGCGAACAGGATGTCGCTGCGTACCGAGAGCTTGTAATCGATGTTGCGGATGAAGAACCGCACCTCGAAGTCGAGCGAGCTGTCACCGAATCCCATGAACAGTACGCGCGGCGGATTGACGCGCGCGTCGTGAACGACGACCAGGGGATGCTCGCGCACGACCTTGTTGAGAATGTCGCGTACCTGGCGCGTGTCGGTGCCGTAGGCGACGCCGACCGGCACGATCACACGCCCCAGGCTGTCGGTCAGCATGAGGTTGGTCACCTGATTGGAGATCAACTCGGAGTTCGGGACGAGCACGTCGGCGCGGTCGAACGTCTGGATCAGGGTGTAGCGGATGCTGATTCGTCTGACGTAGCCCTCGGTGCCGCCGACTGCCACCCAGTCGCCAGGACGTACCGGACGTTCGAACAGCAGGATCAGGCCGGAGACGAAGTTGTTGACGATGTTCTGCAGGCCGAAGCCGATACCGACCGACAATGCGCCGGCGACGATGGCGAGGTTCTGGAAGTCGAGCCCCGCCATGCTCAGTGCCAGCATGATGGCGACGCCGATGATGGTGTAGCTGGTCAAGGATACGATCGATTGGCGTGCACCCGAATCGAGTGTCGTGCGCGTCAGCCATCGCTCACCGAGCTGGCGGCGCAGCCAGCGTGCGAGTGTCAGCAGCAGGAAGAACGCCAGTGCTGCGACGAACAGCTTGCTCGGCACGATGTGTACCGCACCGACCGTGAAACCTTCGTGCAGCACATCGCGCAGCGATGCGGTGTCGGAGTCGGAGACCTGCCAGCTATACAGCAACCAGTAGCCGAGGCCGACGATCACGAGCAGACGGATCAGCCAGGCAACGATGCCGATGCCGGGGACCTGCTCGCCCTGTCCGTAGCCAAGCCAACGGCGCATCGGCGACTGTGTTTCCTCATCGCTGACACGCAGCTGATCCACCACGTCGCTGACGGTCGACAGCAGCAGCCAGGTTAACAGGATGCCGGCACCGGTGCCGTAGATGCCGAGGGTCAGGAACTCGCCGAGGTTGTGGTAACCGATCCAGTCGGCGACCGGTCCGGCGAGCAGCGCGAGTGCCATGGGCAGGCGCAGTCCGCGCAGCGTCTCGAGGTCGTTGCGACGACTGAGCTTGAACAACAACCACAACGCGACCACGGCGAGCACCAGCAGGAAGCCCGCGCGCAACAGTTCGGTGGCTTCTTCGGGAATGTATTCCTCTGCCTGTGTCAGCAGCAGCACGCCCGCCACCAGTACCAGGTCGACGAGCAGGCGTGCCGGTACGCCCTCACCGCAGCGCAGTCGCCCCTGGCACACGAACAGCTGCACCAACGGCGCCATCACCGCCGAAATCATCAGTGCCGCACCAATCGCCGCCAGCGGCGTCGCGCCGGCGACATACAAGGTCACGATCACGGCGAAGAAGCCGGCAAGCCAGGGCAGGCGGCGGCCGTACATGCGCGCGAGCACGGTGTGGCGCTGCAGCGCGGTGGCTTCGTCGCCGGCCGGCACATCGAAATGCGATTTGAGCATCGATGCGAGCAGCAGTGCGATCGGCACCATGAGTGCGAACAACAGCAGGCCGACGGCGACCGCGGGCCAGGGTTCGAAGCCGAGCGTCCGCTTGGCGTCGTGCGCGAAGCCGTTGACCACGAGGTCGCTGAATGACCACCACAAGGTCTTGCCGCGGTTGAGCAACTCGCGCGACAGCATGTCGCGGCGCAGCTGGGCGACCGCATCGCGCACGTCGCGCGCACCGAGTGACAGCAGGCGGCACACCGCGAGCTGGCGCTCGATGGCCTTCTGATCGCTCTCGAAACGCTGTCGCACCTCGCGGATCTCGGCGGCGGCTTTCTCGGTATCGCCGAGCGCGGTCAGGCGCTCCTGCACGCTGGCCAGTCGTGCACCGAAGTCGGCGACACACTGTTCGGCGCGATCGCGGATGGTGCCGGCGTCGTCCTGGACCGCGAGCATGGTCTTGTCGTCGGGTGGCGTGGCCTGCCAGGTCTGCGTCTTGCTCGATAGCGATTTCAGGCGCACGGCGGCTTCCTGCGCCCAGGTCTCGGTCGCTTTGTCGTCTTCCGCTGCTGGGTTGGGGGCTGCGGCGAGTCGGCCAGACAGCTGCACGGCGAGAACGAGGACGATCAGAAACAGAGTACGCATGGCGGTCGATGGGCCGGTCCGGTCAAGTCGAGTTCATGTAACGGGCGGGTCGGGAGGCCGACA
Source organism: Gammaproteobacteria bacterium (assembly GCA_020445205.1). Classification (GTDB taxonomy): domain Bacteria; phylum Pseudomonadota; class Gammaproteobacteria; order Chromatiales; family Chromatiaceae; genus Thiosocius. The sequence continues at coordinate 16,298 of JAGRHA010000154.1, read as the reverse complement.
GTATCCGGGATATCATAGGCGCATGGAAACACCGCGCGTTACGTACCTGGGTCTGTCGCTGCTGGCGGTGCTGTGGTGGCTGTCGTCGCCCGTGGCGGCAGACGGGGTTTACCGTTGGACGGATGCCAACGGGCAAGTGCAGTACGGTGCGCGGCCACCGCCAGACGCCGAGGCGCAACGTATGGAGCTGCGCGACACAACCCCCGTGGCACCTGGAGCCGATGACCTTTCCGTGCAGCGTCGTGACCGGCAGCAGCGCATGTTGGAATCGTTTCAGTACGAGCGTGAGCGCAAGCGTACCGACGCGGCGCAGGACCGCGCACGTCGCGAACGTTCGGCGCAGCAGTGCCGCCAGCTCAAGACACACTGGCGACGGCTGAACCATGGCGGTCCGATCTACTACCAGGGCGCCGACGGTGCACGCGAATATCTCAGCGATGACCGTCGCGAGGCGGAGAAGGCGCGCGCCCGATCGGCCTACATCGAGGCATGTGGCGAGGCGCCGTGAGCGCGACTCAGGGTGAGGCTGCGCAGGTGATCCTGTTGCACGGCATGGCGCAGAATGCGTGGTCGATGGCGTGGCTCGCTCACGACCTGCGAAGCGCGGGATATCGCGTGCACAACATCGGCTACCCAACCCGCCCGTACGATGTCGCCGAACTCAGTGCACGCTATCTGGCGCCGGCCGTGGCGGCTTGTGAGCCGACCGCGCCCGTCCACCTGGTCACCCACTCGCTCGGCGGTATCATCGCGCGCCACTATCTGCAGCACGCGCATCTGCCCCCCGGCAGCCGCATTGTGATGCTGGCGCCGCCCAACCACGGAAGTGAGGTCGCCGATGCCGTGCGCAGCTGGCCGTTATACCGCTGGTGGATGGGACGCGTGGGTCAACAACTCGGGACCGGGCCCGACAGCATCGTGCATACACTGGGTCCGATCGCGGCCGCGGTCGGCATCATCGCCGGCAATCGCTCGATTCAGCCCTGGTTCTCGTGGCTCATACCCGGTGAAGACGATGGCGCCGTATCGGTCGCAAGCACACGCCTCGACGAGATGCGCGATTTCATCGTTGTCGCCGCCAGTCACACGATGATCATGTTCAATCGCGAGGCGCGGGCGCAGGTGAGGCACTTTCTGCGTCATGGCGAGTTCCTTCACCCCGCGTGCTGACAAGAATCGAGACACGCATCCTCCTCCCCTGACGCTATGCAGTTGCATCGGAGCCGGGAGCTGACGCGTTTGGCGAGGCCCCTTGGCGGCGGCGAGGCAGATCTGCCGTATTTCTTCGTTCGACGAAATGATCGCCTTGAGCGCACATCACGGCGTGGCCGCGAGGTGTTTCCACGTCGGCGCAGCGGTGGTCGAGTCGGCGATGGCCCGGCGGCGAACGACGCCGCTGACTTGTGCGATCGCACATGTCGTCGGCCGGTGTCCCGCGTCTGACGACGTCATGTCGCTGCGACCCGAACACCCGGCGGCACGCCCGCCGGTCGCAGGATCAGAAAACGGTATGTGAGGCGTCAGCCGAGGGAATGGGTATTCCGCTTTGCGATGCCGACACCGGCGCTGCGCTTGCACCGCAACGTCGGCAGTGTGCGCGGCTCACGGGCGGAAGTTCGACCACACGCCGCGCGTGCAAGACCCGCGCATCAGCACTCGGCAAGCAGCGACTGCATCATGCGCTCGGCCTGGGCGCCATAGCTGCCACCAAACAGGTTGAGGTGGTTGAGTACGTGATACAGGTTGTACAGCGTTTTGCGCACGCGGTAACCGGCATCGATCGGCCAGGCCTCGCGGTAAGCAGCGTAGAAGTCGGGACTGAAACCGCCGAACAGCTCGGTCATCGCCAGATCGGCCTCGCGGTCGCCGAAATAGGTGGCCGGGTCGTAGATGACCGGTTCGCCATGGCTGTCGAACGACAGGTTGCCGCCCCAGAGGTCACCGTGCAGCAACGACGGCTGCGGGGCATGGTCGACAAGGACGTGGAATCGCGTCAGCAGTTGATCGCCGAGTTTCTGCAGACGGCTGCCATGGTTGTGGCGCGCGGCGAGGCCGAGTTGGAAACCCAGACGTTGTTCGCGCCAGAAAGTGATCCAGTCATCGCGCCAGGCGTTCGGCTGCGGCGATGCACCGATGGTGTTATTGCGCTCCCAGCCGAAGGCGTGCGCGTTGTGTGCATGCATGGCGGCGAGGCCGCGCCCGGCAGCCTGCCAGCCGCGTGTGCTGCCATTGCCGAAGCGGATGTGTTGCATGACGATGAACGCGGTGTCGCCACTGGTTCCGGTACACAGCGCGCGCGGCACCTTGAGCGTGGCGCTGTCGGCGAGCGCATTCAGTCCCGCGGCCTCGGCGTCGAACATATCGATGCGTGCGGCGTGGTTGGTCTTCACGAACCAGTCGTGTTCGCCATTGCTGAGGCGGAAGGCGCTGTTGATGCAACCGCCGCCCAGTGTCCCTTGGCTGTTCGGTACGAAGCGCTTGCCGCTGGCCTCGGTGATCGCCGCAACGATGTCGTCCCACACGCTCAACGATGTGCCTCGTGGTGGCGTTGCAGGCGCTCGCGCAGCGGGCTGCAGCGTGGGAAATGGGCGCGCAGGAATTCCATCTGGTCGACCAGTACGTTACGACCCTGGAGATAGATGTACTCGGCGTGCGTCGGTGCGAACGGGACGGCGAGCAGCTCCATGTCGGCTTGTTCGGGGGTGCGTCCTGCCTTGTGGTTGTTGCAGCGTACGCACGCCGTCACGACGTTGGTCCACAGATTGAGTCCGCCCTTGCTGATCGGTGTGACGTGGTCTCGTGACAGCTGGCGCTCGCTGAAGGCTTGGCCACAGTAAAGGCACAGGTGGTCGTCGCGCTGAAACAGCGTACGGTTGCTCAGCGGCGGTGTGTAGCTCGCGCGCAGCTGGTGGTTGCCGTAGGTCGCCACGATCGAGTTGATTTCGATGTGGCTGCGGCGCCGCGTGAGGGCGTTGATGCCTCCGTGCAGCGTGAACAGCGGTTCGCCGCAGACGTAAGCGATCATACCGAGGTAGTGCAGGCGCGCGGCCTGGCGGAAATCGATCCACTCCAGCGGCATGCCCGAGGCGTCGGTGCGCAGTATCTGCTGTGTCAGCGTCGGCATACGCGCCTCACGCAGGCAGGTCCGGATCGCGGCTTTGAAAGAACGACTGCGCGGGGTATCCAGGTAGCCGCGCGCAACGGCGCAAGGCTGCGAATCGGGTGGAAAGCACGACCGCCGTCGAGTGGCCTGCGGCTGCGGCCGCCGCCGACGGCCTCGGAGGCGCGCCCCAGCGCCCGGCCACGCACGTGCGCGGACGCGATACGCTGACACTGGTTCGGCTCGGGCACTGCGTCTCCAACCCTGATGGTTCGACGGCCCAGCGGTCGATCGGCCCCGCCGTTTCGGCCTCGCAGGTTTATGGCATATATCGTTGCACGCCATCAAGTCACGGCGCAGAGATTGCGGTGACCGGGCCGCTCTGCGCCCGCATAATTGTTGCGGCTGCCGACCATTCAATGCGTTGCCGGACTTGACTTATGCACACGGCGGTGTTGGGCACCAAATTTTCGGTGACAGATTTGTTTCCGTTTTTCAGAACATTCTGAAGTTTACTAAGTATCGGTTTTTCAAAGCTAAATTGTATTTGACCAAAAATTGGACAATTTGCCCTGGATCAATGTCGCTGCTGGGCTGTGTGCGAATCCACAAGGTTCTTCCACAAAGTTATCCACAGGTTCTGTGGAATGGCAGCTAAGCGCTTGATTGCGCATACGAACACGCCGTTCGTACGGGTTGCCGTGGCGGCGCCGCTGCACGGACTGTTCGACTACCGCTTGCCGCCGCGGCTCTCGGCACGGGTGGGTTGTCGCGTGCGCGTCCCCTTTGGTCGCCGGCGGGTGATCGCTGTCGTGGTCGAATCGATGCTCGACAGCGATTGCCGTGATGACCAGCTGAAGGCTGTGGATGCGGTGCTCGACGCGGCGCCGCTGTTGAGTGCCGGGGACATCGATTTCCTGCGTTGGGTCGCGGCGTACTACCACCACCCGGTTGGCGAGGTCGTGGCCACGGCGCTGCCTCTGCGCCTGCGCAAGAGCGAGCAGGCGCTGCTGCCCGGCGAGCCGGCCTGGCGTCTCACGGACAGCGGCTTGCAGGCTGCAGTGTCGCCTCCAACGCGCGCACCGCGTCAGGCCGAGCTGCTGGCTTGGTTGCACGCGCAACCCAAGCACGTTGCTGCAGCCGGTGCCTTGCGCGCGGCATTGCCCGATGCTGCGCCGGCGTTGCGCAACCTGCGCACGCGCGGTTGGGTCGAACATAGCGAACTCGCGGCGTGCGCCGACGCCATCGCGGTCGTCGACGGCCCCGAGCTCCACGAGGAGCAGGCGCGGGCGTTGGCGGCACTGCGCGACGACGACGGTTTCTGTGTGACCCTGCTCGACGGTGTCACGGGCAGCGGCAAGACCGAGGTCTATCTGCGTGCCGCCGCGGATGCCCTCGCGCGCGGGCGCAGCGTGTTGATCCTGGTGCCCGAGATCTCGCTCACGCCGCAGCTGTACCGGCGTTTCCGTGAACGCCTCGGCGAGACGGTGCGCGTGCTGCACTCGGCGATGAGTGACGGCGAGCGTGAGCAGGTCTGGCATCGTGTGCGGCTCGGCCTGTCGCGGGTGCTGCTCGGCACACGGTCGGCGGTGTTCACGCCGATGCCCGATCTCGGTCTGATCGTGGTCGACGAAGAACACGACGCATCGTACAAGCAGACCGAGGGTTTCCGGTATTCGGCACGCGACATGGCCGTCGTACGTGCGCAGCGCGCGGGTTGCCCGGTGGTGCTGGGATCGGCGACGCCGTCACTCGAAAGCCTGCGTCACGCGCTCGATGGTCGTTATCGCCATCAACCATTGCACCAGCGCGCCGGTGGCGCGCAACGGCCGCGCGTCGCTCTGCTCGATATCCGTGACCAACCGCTGCAGCGGGGTATCAGCGATCCGCTGATGGCGCGCGTGAGTGAGGCGCTCGCGCGTGACGAACAGGTCATGTTGTTTCTCAATCGGCGCGGCTATGCACCGGTGGTCAGTTGTTTCAGCTGCGGCTGGCTGTCGGACTGTCCGCGTTGCGATGCGCGCCAGACGCTGCACCGCGGCAGCGGCATGCTTTGGTGCCATCACTGCGGCGCACAGCGTCGGTTGCCGACCGTGTGTCCCGAGTGCGGCGGCGCCGATCTGCATCCGCTCGGCCAGGGCACCGAACAGCTCGAGGCATTTCTCGCCGAACGCTTCGCCGATGTGCCACTGATCCGCATCGATCGCGACGCCACCGCGCGCAAGGGCAGCCTCGAACGGCAGCTCGAACGCCTGCATGCCGCCGATGCCGCGCTCCTGGTCGGTACGCAGATGCTGGCCAAGGGGCACCATTTTCCGCGCGTGACGCTGGTCGGTGTGCTCGATGTCGACGGCGGTCTGTTCAGTGCCGATTTCCGCGCCACGGAGCGCATGGCGCAGCTGCTGGTGCAGGTGGCGGGGCGCGCGGGGCGCGGTGAGCGTCCCGGGCAGGTGTGGATCCAGACCCGTTATCCCGACAACCCGCTGCTGCGCACGCTGGTGCGCGATGGCTACGCCGCGTTCGCGCGCGAGGCGCTGGCCGAACGTGCGGCGGCGGCGATGCCGCCGTACAGCCATCAGGCCCTGTTGCGTGCCGACGCGACAGATATGAAACACGCCGAGGCATTCGTCGAAGCCGCCGTGCACGCGGCGCGTGCGCAGGCCGTGCGCGGCGTCGAACTGTGGGGGCCTGTCCCTGCGCCCATGACGCGACGCGCTGGCCGCCACCGTGTGCACCTGCTGCTACAGGCTCCGCAACGCGAACCACTGCACCGCCTGTTGCGCGGCGTGGTGCCACAGTTCGCGGCGCTGCCACAGGCGCGTCGTGTGCGCTGGAGCGTCGATGTCGATCCCGTCGACCTGTACTGAGCCACACTGGGGTGTTTGAATGTGACCACGTCCGGGCGCGATTCGGTCGCTGCCGGGCGGCTTCAACACATGCATTCATGGAGGATGGACTCATGCTGAGAAAGCACATTCCGTCGATGGCCATGGTTGCCTGCTGCGCCATGTTGGCGCCAGCGGTACACGCCGGAACGATGTTGAATGGTGACCAGATCCGCGCGCTGGTCAGCGGCAACACCACGTTTGGGAAACATGAGATAAAGAATGGCATGCACGGATACTCCTACAACCGTGCGGACGGCACCTACGTCGGCTGGAACAGCAAGCGCGGGGCGACGTCGGGCAAATGGTGGGTCGAGGGCGACCGGATGTGTCGCCATCGCGACGGTGGCAAGCCGTTTTGTCAGTCGGTCGGTGACAACGGTGACGGCACCTACAATCGTTACGAGAAATTGAAAAACGTGATGCGCGGCGATGTCCACGTCTTCACCTGGACCAAGGTCGAGCCGGGCAACCCGCAGGGTCTGTAACGGCGAGTCGCGGCGCAAGACGCGCAGAAGGGCGGTACGCGCGGTGAGCGCCGCCCTTTTTCGTTGTCTTCCTGTTATTCTTCCGCGCCCCGAGACCGCGCAGACAACGTTACCATGAAGTCGCATATCGCCAGCCTGGTCAGCCAGGCCCTCGAACAACTGGTCGCCGACCAGGTCATCGCCGCCGATGCGCTGCAGGCGCCGGTCATCGAACGCGCACGCGACGCCAGCCACGGCGATTTTGCGACCAACGCGGCGATGCTCAACAGCAAGGCGGCGAAGATGCGTCCGCGCGACCTGGCCGAGAAATTGGTCGCGGCGCTGCCGGCGTCGGACATGATCGTGGGCGTCGAGATCGCCGGCCCCGGCTTCATCAATTTCCGCGTCGCCGACAGCGGCTACCGTTCGCTGCTGCCCGAGATCCTGCACCAGGGGCACTCGTTCGGCCGCAGCACGCTCGGCGCAGGCCGGCGCGTGCAGGTCGAGTTCGTGTCCGCGAACCCGACCGGGCCGCTGCATGTCGGCCACGGCCGTGGCGCCGCCTACGGTGCCGTGGTCGCCGATCTGCTCGATGCCGTCGGCTACGAAGTGCACCGCGAGTACTACGTCAACGACGCCGGTCGGCAGATGGATATTCTCGCCACCTCGGTGTGGCTGCGTTACCTCGAGCTGTGCGGTGAAGCGCTGGTGTTTCCGAGCAACGGCTACAAGGGCGATTACGTCTGGGACATTGCCGCGACTCTGCATCGCGAGCACGCCGATGCCTACCGCCATATGGCCGACGAGGTGTTCGATGGCGTGCCGATCGACGAACCCGCCGGTGGTGACAAGGAAGCACATATCGACGCGCTCATCGAACGCGCGAAAAAGCTGCTCGGCGACAACCGTTATCGCTTCGTGTTCGAGACCGGGCTCAACGTCATCCTCGACGACATCCGTGACGACCTCGGATTGTTCGGTGTGTTCTACCAAGCGTGGTATTCCGAGCGTTCACTGGTCGAGTCGGGGGCGGTCAACCGCGCCATCGACCGCCTGCGCGATGCCGGCCATCTGTATGAGAAGGACGGTGCGTGGTGGTTCCGCTCGACGGATTTCGGCGACGAAAAAGACCGCGTCGTCATCCGCGACAACGGCCAGTCGACCTATTTCGCCTCTGACATCGCCTACCACATGGACAAGCTCGATCGCGGTTTCGATCGCGTCATCGATATCTGGGGTGCCGATCACCATGGCTATGTGCCGCGCGTGAAGGCCGCGCTGCAGGCGATGGGCGAGGACGCGGCCAGGCTCGATGTGCTGCTGGTGCAGTTCGCGGTCTTGTACCGTGGCGGTGAGAAAGTACAGATGTCGACGCGTTCAGGCGAGTTCGTGACCCTGCGCGAGCTGCGTAAGGAAGTCGGCAGCGATGCGGCGCGCTTCTTCTATGTGATGCGCAAATGCGAGCAGCATATGGATTTCGATCTCGACCTCGCCAAGTCGCAGTCGAGTGACAACCCGGTCTACTACGTGCAATACGCACACGCGCGCATTCACGCGGTCCTGCGCCAGGCAGCGGAAAAGCTCATCGACGTCAGCCCCAGCGACGGTGAGGGCAACCTCGACCGGCTCGTTGAACGCCACGAAATCGACCTCATGAAGACGCTGTCGCGTTATCCCGAGGTGATCGAGACGGCGGCCTGCAACGAAGAGCCGCATCAGCTCACGCACTACCTGCGTGAACTCGCCAACGATTTCCACACGTACTACAACGCGCACCAGTTCCTGGTCGACGATGCCGCGTTGCGCGACGCGCGCATCAAGCTGATCCTGGCGACGCGCGAAGTGCTGCGCAACGGTCTCAATCTGCTCGGCGTGTCGGCACCCGAGCAGATGTAGATTGCGCACACCGTCGCGCTTCGCGGTCGCACCACGTGGTGGCGTCGGGATAGAATTCGTGACCCGTCGTCGGCTCGTGCCGTGTGCCCACGCGCAGTACGAGCGACGATCGTCGAGATCGCTGTGCGGCCGAGCCGTCGGCGATGCCCCTTGCCCACTGCCAGCGTTGTCGCCGTCGTGCCTCGAGATTACAAACACCGTGCTCAGAAGAAACCGACGAAGAAGCCCGTGTCGGGTTGGCTGTGGCTGCTTGCCGGCCTGTTGCTGGGTGCGTTGATCGTCGGCCTGGCGTGGCTCAAGGGGCAGTCGGACGACAGCGGCGGCAAGTGGGTCGGGGCGCAGCCTGATCGACCGCCACAGGGCAAACCCGTGACCGCGCCACCGCGCCGTGTCGAGGTTCCACCTGCGCCCAAACCGCGCTTCGATTTCTACAACATGCTGCCCGAGATGGAAGTCGTGGTGCCCGACGAGGAGCTCGACCTGCGTCCTTCGGCACCTGAGGCAGCAAAGCAGGCCGACTCGGCGACCTACCTGGTGCAGGTCGGATCCTTCAAACGCGACGCCGACGCCGACCGGCTCAAGGCGCAGCTCGCGCTGCTCGGGATCGAGGCCAAGGTGGTCAGTGCGCGCATCGGCCCGCAGGATCTGCGCTACCGCGTGCGGACCGGGCCTTACCGCGGGCGCGCGGCGCTCGACAAGGCAAGGCAGCAGCTCGCCGGCAACGGCTTCAAAGGTATCGTCATTCGCGTCGACGGTGGCTGAGCGCGGCGGCACCGGCCGGTCGTCGAGCCCACCTTCGGTGCATGCGGTCGCGGCTCCGCTACGGTGCGTGATCAAGACGCCGCAACCGCGTCGGCGTGCGCCTTGCTTTTCCCTGGCATTCCTCTTGCTTCGTGGTCGCCGGCGATCCCGCCGCGAACATCCAACCAAAGAGGAAACAGTGTGATGACGAAGTCTGAAATGCGCGATGCCATCCTGGCTGCGAAGCAGGGCAAGGGCATGACGTGGGAGGCCATCGCCGCCGCGGCGGGTCTGGCGCCAGAGTACGTCGTGTCGGCATGCCTGGGCATGAACCACCTCGATCAGGTGAACGCAGATGCCCTGGTCGCCGCGCTCGATCTCGATGCCACGGTGTCGGCCGCGCTGCAGGCGTTCCCGAACAAGAAGTGGGACCAGATCGTGCCCACCGACCCGGTGATCTACCGCTTGTACGAAATCGTCGGCGTCTACGGCGAGACCATCAAGGAAATCATCCATGAGAAGTTCGGTGACGGCATCATGTCGGCCATCGACTTCAGCATGAACATCGACAAACAGGAAAATCCCGCTGGTGACCGCGTCGTCATCACGCTCAACGGCAAGTTTCTGCCTTACAAATCCTGGTAAGGCGTGCGCATGGCCTGATGGTGGCAGGACGGGCAATCGCTGTGACCATGCGCCAAGCTGGGGCTGGCGTGCCGCGTGATGCGCCAGCGCGGTGCAGACCGGTGCGCCGCGTCGTCTGCTGACGGTCGTGGTGCGCTAAGGATTCGCGGCGTCTGTCGCGACGGCATGCTTCTGCAGCCACGCGCGCACGCTGCCGAGCAGGGCGTCGTCGAGACCGCGGAAGTCCGCCGTGGCGCCGGCGACCGCGCGTTGTGTATAGCCTTCGAGTTTGGCGTCGCGCACGGCTGTGGCGCGTCGCTGCAGGTTGTCCAAAACGTCGGCACGGTCGCGTTCGGCGTATAGATCGAGCAGTGGGCGCGCGAGGCCGCCCAGCGCTTCGCGCTCCTCGTCGCTGTCGAATCGCGCCGGACTGCCGACCATGATCACGGCGACGAGCTGATCGGCAGGGCGTGATGTGGCGAAGCGCAGTGCGATGCGGCCGCTTTCGCCGACACCGATCGCGACGCTCCGGTCGACGCCGCGTTGACGCAGCCAGTCGAGTGCCGCGCCGAGGCGTGCCTCGATCATCGGCGCCTGTGCGTGCCAGTCGGCCGATGTCGCGTCGTCATAGGCGGCGGGCAGTTGGATCGACAGTGTGTCCCAGCCGGCGTCCGCGAGGCCGATACGTAACGGCCGCACGACGGCGTGGCTGTCGGCGTTCGTGCCCGGGCCGTGGATCAGCACGACGCCGCCGAGGCTGTCGTTGTCAGCCGGCCGACGGTGGATCGCGACGGCGGTGTCGTCGCCCGCCTGCAACGCGATCACCTCGCCATCGAGGTCGACCGCCGCGCGCCACGCCGCCTCCAGCTCGCGGGTCGCGGTGGTGTCGGCCGCGGCCACGACAAGGGCCCAGGAAAACAAGACGATACAGGCGAGATAACGCATGTCAGTCTCGCGCCAGCTGCCACGGAAAGTGGTTTTCAGGTAACATTCCCGGTCCGATTTTTTTACACCCCGCCCGGAGATGCCGGGCGCTCACCGCAGAAGTTTAGCGCCGGCACGCCGGCCAGGGAGAATACACATGGCAGACTACGCGATCGCGCCTTCCATCCTGTCGGCCGACTTCGCCAAGCTGGGCGAAGAGTGCGACAAGGTGCTGGCCGCCGGTGCCGACATCATCCACTTCGACGTGATGGACAACCATTACGTGCCGAACCTGACCATCGGCCCCCTGGTCTGCGAGGCGCTGCGCAAGCATGGCATCACCGCCCCGATCGACGTGCACCTGATGGTCAGCCCCGTCGACCGTATCGTCGGGGATTTCGCCGCCGCCGGCGCGACCTACATCACCTTCCACCCCGAAGCGTCGGAGCATATCGACCGTACGCTGCAGCTGATCAAGGGCGAGGGTTGCAAGGCCGGTCTGGTGTTCAACCCGGCAACGCCGCTGACCTATCTCGACTACGTGATCGACAAGATCGACATGATCCTGTTGATGTCGGTGAACCCGGGTTTCGGCGGTCAAAGCTTCATTCCGTCGGCGCTCGACAAGCTCAAGCAGACGCGCGAGATCATCAAGGCCTCGGGTCGCGATATCCGCCTCGAGATCGATGGTGGCGTGAAAGCCGACAACATCGCTGAAATCGCCGCGGCCGGCGCGGACACCTTCGTGTCGGGTTCGGGCATCTTCGGCAAGGGCAAAGACGCCGATCCGAACCGCTACGACAGCATCATCAAGGAGATGCGTGCGGAGCTCGCCAAAGCCGGCTGACGGTCACGCCACGGCCACACGCAGGCGCCATGCGGCCGCCGCAACCTTCGGCGATCCACGGCGGCCGGTGCGGTCGGCCGCGGTGGGCCATCAGCGCCTCCGCGGTGATCGGTGCAGCGGCTGCGTCCGGCCCGCCCGCCACGGTGGTCGTGGCCCGATCCCTGCATTTGCGAACCTCATGACGCTTGCACGCGGCCCCTGGTGCGCGGGCGGTGGCGGTTCGGCTGGTTGGCGCGTTGCCGGTCCCGCAGCGCGCGGTGTTGCATGATGAATCAGTAGTATGAGTAACCGGAACATGAGCCTGAACAAACCGCAGATGATCCTGATCGATGTCGACGGCACGCTGGTCGACAGCGTTCCCGATCTCGCCTATTGCGTCGACGAGATGATGAAGCGACTCGGGCGGCCGGTGCACGGTGAAGCGAAGGTCCGCAACTGGGTGGGTAACGGTGTCGAGCGACTGGTGCGTCGGGCCCTCGTCGGTGAACTCGACGGTGAGCCGAGCGACGAGGATTTCGAGCGCGCCTACCCGATCTTCCTCGAGCTCTATGCGGACAATACGTCGAAACGTTCCTGCCTCTATCCGGGCGTGCGCGAAGGCCTCGACTACCTGCAGGCGCAGGGATACCGACTCGGCTGCGTGACCAACAAGGCCGCGCAATTCACTTTGCCGCTGCTCAAGGATCTCGGTGTGCACGATGCGTTCGGCATCATCGTTGCCGGTGACACCCTGGCGGTGAAGAAACCTGACCCCGGACCGCTGCTGCACGCGGCGAAACATTTCGGTGTCGCACCGGCCGATGCACTCATGATCGGCGATTCCAAGAGCGACGTGACCGCAGCGCGTGCCGCGGGTTTCCAGATCGTGTGCATGAGTTACGGCTACAACCACGGTGAAGACATCCGCGACTACGCACCCGATGCCGTCATCGATTCGATGGACGAGCTGCGCGCATTGGTCTGAGGATCACGCCGGCGCGCAGGAATCTGCGCGATAATGCGCAGGTCTTTCTGTTATCAGTCGGGAGTTCCGATGTTCCGCGCCATTCCCTTGTTCGCCATCCCGCTCATCGTCTACAACCTCATGATGCTGTCGGGCGACATGCAGTCGGCACTCGCTGCCGAGCTGTTTGCGGTCGACCTGATGTCCGGGGCGCGTTGGTCGTTCAGCGTCCACGACGCATTCGTTGCCGCAGGTGTGCTGATCCTGTATTTCGAGATCTTCAAAGCGACGCGCACCGGTGTGGCCTCGGTGCTCGACCATACCCTGTCGACGCTGGTGTTCGTGGTCTATCTCATCGAGTTCCTCACGGTCGCCGCGTGTGGTACCTCGACATTTTTCGTCATCGGCCTGATGTCGTTGCTCGATGTGATCTCCGGCTTCACGGTGTCGATCGTCGCCGCGCGGCGTGATTTCGGTGTCAACAATCCCGGCTTTGGTGGTGACTGAACGCGTGCCTGCCCTGAACTGACGGCACCGGCCCCACGTCGCCGTACCCGGTTGCACGGACAAGCGGGTGGCGCAACGAGCCGGGGCCCGCGCGGTCGTGATTCCCTGGTGCTGGCGGTGATGCTCGCTCCAGAGGGTCGGCGTTCGTCGTGCGCGGTTCGAAAGCGCCACGCGAAGGCCAGGTTGGCGTGCTGCAGGGTGTCGATCCGGGGCCGCAGAACGGGAACCCGGACGTCGTCGAAGCGCAGTAGGATCGGTTCTCCGGCGCGGACAGTGCCGCTTACCAACGCTGCGCCCCCAACCTGCCTAGTTTCCTTCAGGGGCGTTTGTTCAATCCGCACCGCAGATGACGCGGAGGACTGTCTGAGCGCGAGTGTCGCGCGGGCCAGCGCATATCCTCTGCGACGGTGGTATCGCGGCGCGAGGCGGCGTGCTGTGCACGGCGCTGATTGCGGCGACGGCACGCACGTTTGGGCAGTGCGGTGTGGCGCACATGCCCACTGCTCTGGTGCGGCGGCGAGGCGATGCACATTGCCAAGCGCCGTGGCGCGTCCCCGGCGGCAACCACCCGTGGTGGGCAGCGAGTGCTACGGCATCGGAACGTGACGTGACAGGCACCGGACCGGTGGCGCAGATGGTCGGCGGCAGCCGCCGAAGGTGTTTCGCAACCGGGTGCTGACGCCACACCACAGCGTGAGGTCGCCCTCACACCGTTCGCCACGACAAAAAAACCCGCGCCGAAGCGCGGGTCTTTCGTACCGAGCACCGGCGGGGCCGGTGTCGCCGTGAGGCGAATTACTCAGCAGCCGGAGCAACCGGAGCCGGAGCAACCGGAGCGTACGGGGCGTAGCCGTAAGGCGCGTAGCCGTAGCCAGGTGCGCTGTAGTTGTAGCCGCGGCCCCAGCCGTCGCCAGCGCCGTAGCCATTGCCGTAACCGCGCATGTTGGTGTGGCCCTTGCCCGAGAAGTTCATGCTGAAGGTGCCTTCTGCAGCGCCGTCGGCAGCACCGTCCATGACGCCGTTGCCGTAGCCGTTGCTGGCGCCGTAGCCGTTGTTGTACATGTTGTCGTAGCCGTTACCCCAGAAAGCCGAAGCCTGGGCCGAAGCGATGATAGCGGCGATAGCGATGATCTTTTTCATTTGAGTCTCCAGAGTTTCTTGGTTCGGGTTCGCACCCGGATAAAAATTTGGTTGTTTGCCTTGCGGCGCCTGGCGTTACTGCGTGCCGTTGGATGGGAAGTATATAAGCAAATGCTAAAATGTCAATATTCTTTTTGACGGTTTTTTTGCAGTGACGCCCGGTGGCCGAGCGACGATGCATCCGATCGCTTGGCGATAAAGGCGTTTTTGGCTAAGGTTGACGCGCCGGGCGGTTCCCGGATCTCTTATTCAGATGACTGAACTCACACGCAACAAGACGGCAGTACCTGATCCGCGATGGCGCATTTGACCGATTCGCCTCGTGTCTCAGTGTTCTTTTGCGTGGAGTAAGCCATGACCCCCGAACAATTCGACGCCCTGGTCGCGCAGGGCTATAACCGCATTCCTGTCGTGTGCGAGGTGCTCGCTGACCTCGACACCCCGCTCAGCGTCTATCTCAAACTGGTGCAGGGGCCGTTCGGCTTCCTGTTCGAGTCGGTACAGGGCGGTGAGAAATGGGGGCGTTACTCGATCATCGGCCTGCCGTGCCGGACGCTGTTGCGGGTCGATGGCAACGATATCCGCGTCGAGACCGACGGCGTGACCGTCGAACAGGTGCGGGTCGACGATCCGCTGGCGTTCGTCGAGACCTTCAAGGCGCGATTCCGGGTCCCCGAACTCGATGATCTGCCGCGTTTCTCTGGTGGTCTCGTCGGCTATTTCGGCTACGACACGGTCGCCTACATCGAGCCGCGCCTGCGCAATCCCGACAAGCCCGATCCGCTCGGCTGCCCCGATATCCTGTTGATGGTCGCCGACGAGGTTGTCGTGTTCGACAACCTCAGTGGCCGCATGTACCTGATCGTGCACGCCGATGTCGATCGCGGTGACACCCTGGCCGCGACCAACCGCCGCATCGGCCAGTTGATAGACCGCATGCAACAGGGTGCGCCGCGGCACCGCTCCGCCGGTCCGCGCCAGGTCAGCGAATCGGATTTCGTCTCCGGCTTCACCGAGGACGGTTTCAAGCGCGGCGTCGAACGCATCAAACAGTACATCCTCGACGGTGACTGCATGCAGGTGGTGATCTCACAGCGCCTGTCGATCCCGTTTGCAGCGCGTCCGCTGGATCTGTACCGCGCGTTGCGCGGCCTCAATCCGTCGCCCTATATGTACTTCCTCGACCTCGGCGATTTCCAGATCGTCGGTTCGTCGCCGGAGATCCTCGTACGTCTCGAAGAGGGCGAGGTGACGGTGCGGCCGATCGCCGGCACACGGCGGCGCGGCCACAGCGAGGACGAGGACGCGGCACTCGAGGCCGAGCTGCTCGCCGATCCAAAGGAGCTCGCCGAACACCTCATGCTCATCGATCTCGGACGCAACGACACCGGCCGAGTGGCCGAGATCGGCAGTGTGAAGCTGACCGACAAGATGGTCGTCGAGCGCTACTCGCACGTGATGCACATCGTGTCCAACGTCACCGGACGGCTGCGCGAAGGTCTCAGCGCGATCGACGTGCTGCGTGCCACCTTTCCCGCAGGCACCGTGTCGGGCGCGCCGAAGATCCGCGCCATGGAGATCATCGACGAGCTCGAGCCGGTCAAACGCGGTGTCTACTCCGGTGCCGTGGGCTACCTGTCGTGGAGCGGCAATATGGATACCGCGATCGCGATCCGCACTGCGGTGATCAAGGACGGCCAGCTGCACATCCAGGCCGGCGCCGGTGTGGTCGCCGATTCGGTGCCCGATCTCGAGTGGAAAGAAACCATGAACAAGGGACGTGCCGTGTTCCGTGCCGTGGCCCTGGCCGAGGCCGGGCTCGACGTCCACCCGTGCGCGAAGGAGGCGTGACATGTTGCTGATGATCGACAACTACGACTCCTTCACATTCAACATCGTGCAGTACTTTGGTGAACTCGGCGCCGACGTGCGCGTGGTGCGCAACGACGAGATCGACGTTGCAGGTATCGCCGCATTGCAGCCGGATCAACTCGTGATCTCGCCGGGACCCTGCACGCCGACCGAGGCCGGCGTCTCGGTGGCGGCGATCGAAGCCTTCGCGGGCAAGTTGCCGATCCTCGGCGTGTGCCTCGGTCACCAGTCGATCGGCCAGGCCTTCGGCGGCCGCATCGTGCACGCGCGCGAGGTGATGCACGGCAAGACTTCGCCGATCTTCCACAGATCGAGCGGTGTGTTCAGCGATCTGCCGAACCCGTTCGAGGCC
>JAGRHA010000153.1 GCA_020445205.1 Gammaproteobacteria bacterium | reverse complement strand
CAACGGGGGCGCCCGGTCAATGGAATTCTCCTTCTCGACAAGCCGATCGGTTTGAGTTCCAACCATGCTCTGCAGCGCGTGAAGCGACTCTACGACGCGCGCAAGGCGGGCCACACCGGAAGTCTCGATCCGCTCGCTGACGGCATGCTGCCGATTTGCCTCGGCGAAGCCACCAAGCTCTCGGCCTATCTTCTGGACGCGGACAAGTTCTACCGTTTCACGATGCGTCTCGGGCAGACGACGGCGACCGGCGATGCCGAAGGCGAAGTGCTTAGCGAGAAACCCGTGCAAGGCATCTCACGTGAGGCAGTCGAACAGGTCGCATCCGCGTTCATCGGCGAGATCTCGCAGCTCCCGCCGATGTATTCGGCGCTCAAACACAATGGCAAGCGGCTTTACGAACTGGCGCGCGAAGGCGTCGAGGTCGAACGCCAGCCGCGAACCGTGACCATCCACTCGCTCGAGGTTGGGGAGGTCAATCTTCCGGATGTCGATATCACGGTGCATTGCTCGAAAGGCACCTACGTCAGGACGCTGGCTGAGGATATCGGCGAGCGTTTGGGTTGTGGTGCGCATGTCACCGCTCTGCGACGCACGGCCGTCGGGCCTTACGCCGGGCACCGGATGTTTACGATGGACGAACTCGAAACCCTTGCCGAAGGTGGACTGTCGGCCCTTGACGCGTTGCTGTTGCCTGTCGATACGGCCCTTTCGGGTTGGCCGGCCGTGACGGTCAGCGCCGATTCGGCGTTCTATCTGCGCCAGGGGCAGGCCGTGCTCGTGCCCAAAGCGCCCACCGAGGGTTGGGTGCGGATCTACTTCGGCGACGAATTCCTCGCCGTCGGCGAAGTGCAGGACGACGGCCGGATCGCACCGCGGCGTTTGCTGGTCGGTGGCTGACAAGCCCTGGAAATTAAGCGAGAATACGCGACCTCAAATTTCAAGCGCGCCACTTGGCACGCATTTTCAACCGCTGGGCCGAACCTGAACTCATTGTTGGGCGGCCAATTCAAGGCACTATGACAGGAGAAATGTCATGACAATGAGCACAGAGCAGAAGCAGGCAATCATCACGGAGTACGGCAAGGATCCGAAAGACACGGGTTCCACTGAGGTGCAGGTCGCACTGCTGACCGCCCGTATTGCCGATCTCACGCCGCATTTCCAGAACCACAAAAAAGACCATCATTCCCGGCAGGGTCTGGTGCGCCTGGTCAACCAGCGCCGCAAACTGCTCGACTACCTCAAGTCGAAGGATGTGGATCGTTACCGCGAACTGATCGGTCGTCTCGGACTGCGTCGCTAAGCGCCCCCACATTCAAAGGCTTGAGGAACTACTCAGTGAATCCGATCAAAAAGACGTTTCAGTACGGCGAACACACAGTCACCCTCGAGACCGGCGAAATCGCGCGTCAGGCCGACGCCGCGGTCATGGTCAACATGGCCGATACGGTCGTATTGGTCACGGTGGTCTACGACAAGAACCTCGACAGCGGACGCGATTTCTTTCCGCTGACGGTCGACTATCAGGAGAAGACCTACGCGGCAGGCAAGATCCCGGGTGGATTCTTCCGCCGCGAGGGACGCCCGTCGGAAAAAGAAATTCTGACCGCGCGTCTGATCGATCGCCCGATCCGCCCGCTGTTCCCCAAGAGTTTCACTGCCGAGACGCAGGTCATCTGCACGGTGAAATCGCTCAACCCTAAAGTCGACCCCGAGATCCCGGCGTTGATCGGCACGTCGGCGGCACTGGCCATTTCGGGTGCGCCCTTCCAGGGTCCGATCGGTGCTGCGCGCGTCGGTTACAAGAACGGCAACTACATCCTCAATGGCCCGACCGGCCTGGGTGACAACACGGATCTCGACCTCGTCGTGGCCGGTACGTCGAATGCCGTGCTGATGGTCGAATCGGAAGCCGACCAGCTCAGCGAAGAAATCATGCTGGGCGCCGTGCTGTTCGGACACGAGCACATGCAGGTCGTGATCGATGCCATCCGCGAGATGGCCGCCGAGGTCAACAAGCCGATCGTACAGCTGCCGGAAATCGTCGAGAACACCGCGCTGAAGGCAGCGGTCGAGTCGGCCTGTGGTGACGCCTTGCGCAGTGCGTACACGATTGCCGACAAGATGGAGCGCTACGCTGCCATCGATGCCGCCAAGGCGGCGGCCAAGGAACAGCTGTGCAGCGGCGACGAGCCGGCGTTCAGCGAAGCCGAGGTCGGTGAGGCGATCGACAAGCTGAAGAAGGTCATCGTGCGTGGCCGTATCATTGCCGGCGAACCGCGTATCGACGGCCGCGACACCAAGACCGTCCGTCCGATCGCGATCCGTACCGGCGTGCTGCCGCGTACGCATGGCTCGGCACTGTTCACGCGCGGCGAGACCCAGGCCCTGGTGGTTACCACGCTCGGTACCGAACGTGATTCGCAGATCATCGATGCCCTCGAAGGTGAGCGTAAGGAATCCTTCATGCTGCACTACAACTTCCCGCCGTTCTGCGTCGGTGAGTTGGGTCGCGTCGGTAGCCCCAAGCGGCGTGAGATCGGCCATGGTCGTCTTGCCAAGCGTGGTGTGCTGGCTTGTATGCCGACGATTGCCGATTTCCCGTACTCGATCCGCGTGGTCTCCGAGATCACCGAGTCGAATGGCTCGTCGTCGATGGCGTCGGTTTGTGGCACCAGCCTGTCGCTCATGGATGCCGGCGTGCCGCTGACGGCGCCTGTCGCGGGTGTTGCCATGGGTCTGATCAAGGAAGGCGAGCAATTCGCGGTACTCACGGACATCCTGGGTGACGAAGATCACCTCGGCGACATGGACTTCAAGGTCGCCGGTACGGTCAACGGTGTCAATGCGCTGCAGATGGACATCAAGATCGACGGTATCACGCGCGAAATCATGGAGATCGCACTGGGTCAGGCCAAAGACGGTCGCCTGCACATCCTCGGCGAGATGAACAAGGCCATCAATGCACCGCGTGCGCAGATGTCCGAGCACGCGCCGCGCATCGTCACCTTCAAGATCAATCCGGACAAGATTCGCGACGTCATCGGCAAGGGCGGCGTGACCATCCGTTCGATCACCGAAGAGACGGGAGCGACCGTCGATATCAGCGACGATGGTACGGTGAAGATCTTCTCCGTGGACAAGAGTGCTGGCGACGAAGCGCGCAAGCGTGTCGAACTCATCACCGCGGACGTCGAGGTGGGCAAGGTCTACGAAGGCCGCGTCGCGCGCCTCATGGATTTCGGTGCATTCGTCACGATTCTTCCCGGCAAGGATGGACTCGTGCACATCAGCCAGATCTCCGATGAGCGCGTCGAGAAAGTCAGCGACAAGCTCAGCGAAGGCGATGTGGTCAAGGTCAAGGTGCTCGAGGTCGACAAGCAGGGCCGTATCCGGCTCAGCATGAAGGCCGTGGCCGAAGAGGCCGAGGCCTGATTGCCGCGCTCGTGACTGCAAAGGGGCCGGAAGGCCCCTTTTTCTTTGCTCCCATGAGCGTCCGTGCACGCGTTCGGGGGAGCGCGGACCGCGTCGCTGATCCTATCGGCAACCTCACTCGATGATGCGCGGCGCTCACGAGTACGGAGATGACAGATGCTTGTGTGGATGAAGCGATACTGGCCGTTGCTGCTGTTGCTCACTTTGCAATTCGCCTTCATCCTACGGCCCGGACTGGACATCGCATTCAGCGCGCTGTTCTATGACCCCGTCGATGGGTTTTTGCTGCGAGACTCGATAGCTGCACGTCTTGTTGAGACTACTTCTTCTCTATTGGGCCCGGCGCTTCTGCCGCTCTTGGCGTGGTTACTGTTGGCAAGCCTATATTGGCGTCGCAAGGGGGAAGTGCTGCTGAGACGCAAGTTGTGGTTCCTGTTCGTTGTGGTCGCCTTGGCGCCGATGATGGCCGCGAGCCTGCTACAGGCGAATTCGGGGCGCGCGCACCCGCAGGACATTCAGGCTTTTGCGGGTAGTCAGCAATTCACACCGGCATTTCAATCCGGCAACCAATGCAGTACGCATTGCTCCTTCATCAGTCGCGCTGCGACGCTCGGGTTCGCATTGATTGCACTCGCCTGGACTCTTGCTCAGCGTCACTGGATTGTTATCGGCTTATGCGTTGGTGCGACGGTGGGCCTGGTGCAGGTAGCTGCGGGCACACATTTCGTCAGCGACGTGGTGTTCGGTTTTTGGCCCGTATATGGTGCTTGCCTTGTTGCAGGATGGCTTCTACTGGGTACCCATCGCATCGATATGGCTCGCCGCTAGTTCCGTCGAGGCACTTGCTGGACCAGAGAGCACCGCGATCGGATGTTCCGGGATGGCTGCGTAGCGCGATATCGCCGCCTGTGACGGCAATGCTTTCATGCTCCGCAGTAACGCGATTCCAGCTCATTGAAAGTCCGAGCGTGGAGATCCGACGCATACTCGATCGCCAGTGTACTGCGAAGATTCACGCGTCGGTGAAAGCCATTTCCCATCGGCTATCGACACCGCAGTCGTGCTGGGTCTACCGCTACCGCCTCGTGTCGTTGCTGGATTTGCATGGATAGCGTGTCACGACAAGCGACTGCACATCAAAATTGGCGTTGTCCATGGACCGGATCCCCACTTAGGCAATGGGTCGTCGGTCACGCCAGGACAGCACTAGCCTCTAAGGCTCGTCACCGGGCGGCTGCAACCATGGTGACATTTCCGGTACAGAGGATCGACGCAATCTGTGGTGTCGAATAGACGCAGCCGCACCGCTGTCGATCGCGCGCGAAGCGAGATGCTGACGGTTCCTCAAGATCCGCGTGATGGCGGGTATCCTCTGTGCAAAGCGATACGGTAGCTCGTCGCGGTTCGGTTCGCCGGTGTGCGACGACACGCTCACATTCCGTGTACTTCAGTCCGGTCATTCGGTCAGGTTCGGCGCATTCGTGTGCATGCCGTGCTTGCGCTTGTGTCGCTGATGTCGTCGGACGTTTCCCGTTTCTGAGAAACATGCCGGCGGGTGCGGCCTTTATCTCGCACTCGCAATGCGTTCCCGTTTGTGTGGACCAGTGCGCGATTTCTTCATGGCCGGGATGAAAAAAGCGCGGTGGAACGTTTTCGTTATAACCCCGGCCACTGGACCATTTCGCTGGCCACAAACGATGTCGACGAGAGAGAACGTTGCCATGTATAGAAAAGCCAAATTGCAGTCGCTGGCGAGCCTGACGGAACTCACGAGTATGTCTTCACTGAGTGCCGACGATTTTCACGATCCCGCGACGGCCACGGGTGGTGAGGCAGACGCGAATATTCTGCCCGGACTCGCGGCAATACGTCGGGGTTTCGCTACGCGCCGAGCGCATTTCTCGTCCGTCGCGCGTCTGACCGTCGACGAGGTGCGTCCACAGGCCGGCGACCTGGTCTTGGCGGAGATCACTTCGCTGGGTCAACATACGCGACTCGAGCTCCCCGACGGACGACGCTCGCAGCTGTATGTCGGCGATCGCATCGTCGTCACCTACGGTAACCGGTATGCGCCGGATCAGTTCGAGGCAGAGGTTCCTGCGGATATGGGGCCATGCCATCTGGTGGCAGCGGGCGGCATCGCTTCGCGACTCATCGGTAAACACGCACGGGTCAAAGCACCTACCCGCATCAAACCGGTCGGCTTGCTCGCGCGCGAGGACGGTCGCGCGCTCAACCTGCGCGACTGGAGTGTCGAAGCCAGGTCGATTCCGAAATCGTTGCCACCCGTTATCGTTGTCACCGGTACGGCAATGAATGCGGGCAAAACGACTGCGGCAGCAAGCCTCATCAAGGGTTTGCAATACGCCGGCATGCGCGTCGGCGCGGCCAAGGTAACAGGTACCGGTGCGGGCGGTGATTTCTGGCAGATGAAAGACGCCGGTGCGGTGGAAGTCGTTGACTTCACAGACGCGGGTTATGCGACGACCTACCAAGTGGCACCGAATGACGTCGAGAAGATCTTTGTCCGCTTGTTGAGTCATCTCGGCGGAATGCACCTCGATGCAATCGTTGTCGAGGTGGCAGACGGTGTTCTTCAAATGGAAACGTCGGAATTGCTGATGTCGTCAGCATTCGCGTTCTACTGCCAACGGATGATATTTGCTGCGGGCGATGCGCTGGGTGCGTTGGCAGGTGCGCAGTGGCTACAGCAGCGAGGGCTGCGGGTGGACGCACTGAGTGGGGCGTTTACCGCTTCACCACTCGCGGTCCGCGAGGCCTCGACGGCGCTGGGTCTTCCCGTGCTCGGCAAGAAGTCTTTGTCCGACCCGGATATCGCGGTATCCCTGTTGAGCGGCCGGTTGTGACGGCAGTGGCCTCGATGCGACTGCCGAAAATGTTTGTCGGCCAGCGCCGTCGGCTGTTCATCTGGTTGGTATTGAACGGCCTCGGCCAAGGATTGCTCGCCGTCCTCAGCGCATGGATGGTGAAAGCGGTTTTTGACAGCGTGGGCAGTGCTGCGCCGACACCCGTGCTGGTTTTCCTCGCCCTGGGGGCCGCCGTGATCGTCGTGGCGTTGTTGCGTCGAATCGAGCGTGTCCATGCGGAACTGCTTGGACAGTACTACGTGCGAGCGGTACGCAGCCGTTTGTTCTCGCGCTTGCTGGACACAGATCTGCGCCAGTTCAGACAACACCGCAAAGGCGGCGTGTTGATGAAGTTCGTGGGTGATCTGTCCGCACTGCGGCGCTGGGTCAGCCTGGGATTGGCGCGGCTGCTGGTGGCATCGGCTGCGGTGATGATCGGCTTGATTGCGCTGTACCTCCTACATTGGAGTTTCGCCGTGGGGGTGTCGGCCGTGCTGGCTGGCACGACTGCCTGGATTCTCTGGTTCAGTCCACGCTTGCGTACCCTGATCAGCGAGGCCCGTCGGTGTCATGCGAGCCTGTCGGCCAATGTGAGCGAAAAGCTGGCTGGCCTTGCGACTGTTCAGGCTTTCGATGAGCGCAGGCGTGAGCGTCGGCGATTACGCGTTCAGTCCGATCGTCTGATCACGGCGTCAGTGCGCAGGGCCGGTTCGGTCGGTACCTTACGTGCGGTGATCGATGCCGCAGCGGGTGGCAGCGTTGCGGTATTGATCGGCATTGCAAGCCTTCTGCCGGTTAACGAACTCAATGCCGGCATGCTGGCAGCGGCGATAAGCATCGTTGGTTTCCTCACGCCGCCGTTGCGCGACGTGGGGCGCGCACAAGAATACTGGTTGGCCTCGCAAGTGGCCAAACAGCATTTGGCCGCGGTTGCACGACGCTCGGTCCGGATTCCGCGTCCACGCGATGCGGATGCGCTTGTCATCACCGAAGGTTCTGTCCGCTTCGAATCGGTGCGGGTGGACAACGTGCTGGAGACCCTGAATGCGGCAGTGACGCCACGCGCCAAGGTTGCGTTGATGGGAGCCAACGGTAGTGGCAAGTCGACATTGCTCGGGCTCGTCGGCAGGTTGTTCGATGCAGACGCCGGTAGGGTGCTCATCGATGGACAGGATACCGCCAAAGTGGAACTCTCCTCGTTGCGTCGACAAGTCGCATATGTGAGCGCCGATATTCCGCTGATCCGTGGCAGCCTGAAGAAGAACATCACGTATGGTGCGGGTGACGTCGACACGGGCGAACTCGACAGGATTTTGTCGGCATGTGATCTCATCGAGCTCGTTGCGCGCGTTCCGGGGGGGCTCGACGCGCGTATCGCCGAAGGTGGCACGAATCTTTCGCAGGGCGAAAGAGTACGTGTTTCCCTTGCCAGGGCCCTGCTTTCGTCACCGAAGATTCTGTTGCTCGATGAGGCCGATGCAAACCTGGATTTGCGGGCGATACGGGCGCTGAATCGGGTCCTTCAGTGCTTTGACGGTACAGTGATCATGGCGACTCATCGTCGCACCTCATGGGCGTTATGCGATACGTTCTGGCAACTCACAGACGGCGTGTTGAAGGAATTGCCGAAACCCACGCGGCTCGACGGTGATGGAGACGATGCACCCTGTTCATCGAAGGTTGACGTGAACATCGGTCACTGTGAGGTGCGCAAGTGAACCCTTCGATGGTATCGGTCAGCGGTGCGGCGGAGGTGATCAGCGCTTGCGATGGGGTGCTGGCGCAAGGCGGGCCGCAAGAAGGGTTGCATTTCGTGCCGGGTGACGTAACGGGGCTCGCGTACTTTCTTTTCGTGCCGACACGTGTGTTATCGGGTCGCGTACTGGTATCGGTACACGGTATCTCACGTAATGCGCGTGAACACATTGAGATGTTCAAACGCATGGCGCAGGACCACGGTGCGCTACTGGTGGCACCGTGTTTCACGGCTGCCGAGTTTCCCGGCTACCAGCGCCTGGGCAACAAAGGTGTCGGGCCTCGCGCCGACCTGGCGTTGATTCGGGTGCTCAACGATGTGCACGTGCGCACCGCATGCGACACCTCGAGGGTCGATCTGTTCGGGTTCTCCGGAGGCGCTCAGTTTGCACACCGCTTTGCGTTCGTTCACCCACAACGTGTCCGGCGCCTCAGTATCGGGTCTGCGGGTTGGTATACCTTGCCCGACCCGGCGTATACCTATCCCTATGGCGTGTCGGATGCGAAAGGGCTGTATGGCGCGCGCCTGAACCTGTGGGCGGCATTGCGCATTCGCGTGCTGGTGTTGGTCGGTGAACAGGACAACCGCGTTGATGACGAAGAACTGAACCAGCGACCTATGGTGTGCCGATCTCAGGGTCCTCATCGCGTCGCGAGGGCGGAAACCTGGGTGAAGGCAATGAATACGCGTGCGTTGTCGGCGGGGCAGGGCGGTAGAGTCGACCTGCAGTTGATGCCCGGCGTCGGGCATTCATTCAGCCAGGCCGTGCTCGTGGGGCAGCTCGACAAAGCCGTATTTGCTCACTGCTATGCCTGACGGCGCAGCCCGTGATTGACCACGACAATGAACATTCAACAGCGGGCGGGACCGGCTCGTTGACAGAGGAGGTTACATGCATAGACGTTCGTTAATGGCTGGCGCATTGATGGTGCTGTCGGGTGCGCTGGCTGCAGCGGTACCGGTGGGTAGTGTCGCCGTCTATTCGGATGGTGACGTAGAAAAACTCATTGAGTCGACAGCACAGCGCAAGGTCTGGGAAGACGACAGAAAACGCCGCTATGTCCGTTCGGTGAATCCGATTCTGCCGGTGCTCGAGCGGAAGGACTTCCTCAGCGGTCGCGGCTATCGTCAAACGGTGGTCAAAGGCCAGCCGGATTCGTTGGATTCGCTCAATCCTGGGCGGCACGTGGAATTCTCCATCCAGCGCGTCACGCACGACGGCCATACGAGTGTGCGCGAGTGGGATTGCCAGTACCTCGGCAAACGACAGGAGAGCGTATTGTCGAAGGGGCGCATGGTACAGCGATACAGCTGCGAACGGTTCACCATTCACCGCAAGCTTCATAATCGCGTGTTCCGCGAACGGCGTGAATTCTCCTATAGCGAAGAGCTGGGGCTGGTCGTCGATCTGAACCGGACCACTGCAAAGAAAAAGACCTCGCGGAAGCTCGTCGCGCTACTACCGCCCAAGTCGGCGAGTTACAAGAAAGTCAGTGCGCTGGTACGTGAACTTCGCAAGGGACAATGAGGAAGTCGGAATGACCGAAACACTACGAACCGTTCTGCTGCTTGTGATGTCGTCGGTACTGCTTGCCGGCTGCAACGCCAATCTGGTGCGACAGGAATCGCGGGTGCTCAGCGCCGCCGAGGTGAATCGATTGTTCGTTGGCAATACCGTGGAGTCGTATAACCTGAACACCGGGTTCAACAGTTTCACCTACTACCACCCGAACGGTCAGGCACTGCAGGAACGTCTATGGACACGCCGGATCGGCTCCTGGCAACTCAAGCCTGATGGTCAGATCTGTCTCGAGTTCGTCAAAGGGAAGCCCAGGTGCCGACACATCGTCCAGCAGGGTGGCACCTACTACAAGGTGATTCAGGACAAGTCCGGCGAACACGAGCAGATCGTCCGTTACCGCTATTTCCGGCAGGGAGACGCGCTGTCAGGCCTCTGAAGCTGTCACCGGTCAGTCCTCGGCCTCTTCGGTGATATCGCCCCAGCTGCCCAGGAGTCGTCGCTCCTCGGTCGGGGATAGCGGTTGCAGGCCGCTCGGCGGTCGCGACGGATTCGCAGGTAGCGTGGCGCTGCCATCGTCGAGCGACGGCTCGGCGTCGTCGTCATCAGTGATCGGGATGACCGTGTCCTGCGGCGTCGGCATCGGCGGCTCATCGGCGATGGCAATGCCAGATGCGGCGAGGCAGAATGCCAGGGCAATCAAACGCGCGCTCGTCGCCGACGTGCGCAGCCATCGGGACATGTGACCGCTCGTGGCGCATGTCGGATTCACATCTGATTCCGGATTGGCGGCCTCGCGTTTCAGGGTCATCGACTTCACGGCGTGGATGAATGGTCTTGTTTCATAAACGCTTCAGGATAGCGTTTTCATCCCGTCAGGAAGAAAAAAGTTGTCGGCAATGTGCGTGAGGTGGGATGAAAATCCCGGGCTCACACGTTTATTACACGTATGAATCGTCGCTGAATGTGAATTTTGGGTGCGAACAGATCTGACCCAGCAGCTGATCGAACTGATTCCGCGTATGCGGAGGTTCGCCTGTGGGCTGAGCGGGGAGCGTGACCGTGGCGATGAGCTGGTGCAGGCAGCGTGTGAACGACTACTCAAGCACCAGCACCGCCTGCAGCCGGACACTCGCCTCGACAGCTGGTTGTATCGAGTGATTCGTAATCTGCATCTCGATAGTTTGCGCTCTGCATCGGTTCAGGATCGTGGGGTGGAGCAAATGCGCCAGGTAGCGGACGTTTCTGCTCGCAACGCAGACTCGCTCGAAGGCGAGATGGCGTTGCACGAGATTCAACGCGGCATGGCTGCGTTGTCCGAAGAACATCGGACGGTGCTCATGCTGGTTTGCGTCGAGGGCCTGTCGTACAGAGAAACGGCAGACATTCTGCAGGTGCCCATGGGTACGGTGACCAGTCGTCTGGTGCGTGCGCGTAAGGCACTGATCGAGCAGCTCGGCGAAGACAGCGTGAAGCTTGAGTTGGAGGCACTGGGATGAACGACGAAAAGCGCGGGTGGTTGGGGGCCTATGTTGACGGCGAGCTGGGCGCCCAGGAATCCCAAGCGGTACGGAATGTCCTCGATACTGATCATGAGACGCGGTCTTATGTCGAGAAGATCCGCGGCCTGAATGAAGCGCTGAGCTCGGCGTACGCGCCGATCGCCAGCGAACAGATTCCGCTGTCGATACACGGCGTGGTGCATCGATATCGGAAGAGCCTGGTGCAGCGGGTCCTGCCGTTTGCTTTGGCCGCCAGTCTTGCTGTGATCGCTGTTTTGTTGATCCGGCAGGTCGCGCTCGACGACCAGATGCAGGATCAGCTGGCCAAGATCCAGGCACAGATGGCGCTCCTGCGCGCGCAGACTCTTGAGAATGTGCCGAGTGGCACCGTGGCCAGTTGGTCTGTCGTGCCGGGTAAAGCGCGCATCGAAGTGATGCCGGTACGCACCTATCGCACCGCTGATAGCCGGTTTTGCCGGGAGTACGAAGAGCGCGTGGACGAAGGCGGCATTGTCGAGGTGAGGCGTGGTATTGCCTGTCGGTCGGGAAAGGCCGAGTGGGCCGACTTGCGCTCAGGGATGATGTAGGCGAATCGATGTGGCTGGGCGGCGCAGCCGAGAAGGGCAGGCGGGCCGCTGGCTCTCTGACCGCCGTGGGTCGCGTGAAGCGAGTGACGCCCTGACGTGGCACTGGAAAGGTGACAGGCGTCGGGTTCCCGGCGTTGGCTGCCGCTCATCCGTCGCCGTATTGTGTCGCCGCGACGGCAGGTGGCCGACACATGCACGACGCAAAAAGCGTGGACCGCCACGCTAGAGTCGCCGTTTTTTCCCGAATCGCGATCGAAAGCCGGTGCATGGGTTCGAGGTGATGGCGAGTGAGGTTTTCCTGCACTGCGTACCGACCATCACGTGATGGTGTGGGTGCTCAGCGGGTAGCCGTGTTCGCGGTAGTAGCGAAAGCGTTCGCGACTCGCCGATTTGACCGTGTCGTCGTGATCGACGCACTCGATGAGACGTTGGAAGCGGCCGAAAAACGTCGGAATTTCGGGGGCGAGATTGATCAATACATCGTGTTCCTCGTTATCACTGCCACCGTCGCCGATCAGAATCGGATTGCATTCGTGCTCGTCGCGGCCGAGCAGGCCATGCGGAACGAACGCAGCTTCCCACAAAGTCCACAGCAGCTGATCGAGATGCCGGGCCTCGCCCGGCGATGGCGTGTGGATCAGTACGCGTTTACCGGCGCGCAGCGCGCGTTCGGCAACACGGCAGGCGAGCTGGTAACGGTCACCCGTCGCCTGCTCGTCGAGGATGTAGAAGTCGATCTGCGTCACCTGGGCCGCCGGATCACATCGTTACCTTGGCGCGACGCAAAAGGAACTCCGTCAATAGTGGCACCGGGCGACCTGTGGCGCCTTTCTTCGCACCGGTCAGCCAGGCCGTGCCGGCGATGTCGAGATGTGCCCATTTGAATTTCTTCGTGAACCGCGACAGGAAACAGGCCGCCGTGATGGTGCCGCCACCACGTCCGCCACCGATATTCGCGATATCCGCGAAATTACTGTCGAGTTGGCGCTGGTACTCGTCCCACAGCGGCAACTGCCACGCACGGTCGCCACATGCCGTGCCCGATTCCAGCAGCTCACCGGCCAATGAATCGTCGTTCGCCAACAGACCGCTCGCCTGATCGCCGAGTGCGACGATACAGGCTCCGGTCAGCGTGGCGATGTCGATCACGGCGGCCGGCTCGAAGCGCTCGGTATAGGTGAGGGCGTCACACAGAATCAGGCGGCCTTCGGCATCGGTGTTGAGTATCTCGATGGTTTGGCCAGACATCGAAGTGACGATGTCGCCCGGTTTGTTGGCATCACCGTCGGGCAGGTTCTCAGAACTGGGTACCACGCCGATGACGTTGAGCGGTAACTCGAGTTCCGCACATGCTGCAATGGTGCCGAGGACGCTTGCGCCACCACACATGTCGTATTTCATCTCGTCCATGTTGGCGGCCGGTTTGATCGAGATGCCGCCGGCATCGAACGTCAG
Source organism: Gammaproteobacteria bacterium (assembly GCA_020445205.1). Lineage (GTDB taxonomy): Bacteria > Pseudomonadota > Gammaproteobacteria > Chromatiales > Chromatiaceae > Thiosocius. The sequence continues at coordinate 27,493 of JAGRHA010000153.1, read as the reverse complement.
GCCTTTGCCGACGAGCGCGATCGGTTTGGAGCCGGGTTTACCACCTTTGTATTCGAGCACGATGAGTTTGGCCGGCTGCCGGCTGCCACGCGACACCGAGAGCAGGCTACCCATGCCGAGCTTCTGCATCTGTGCTTCACTGAGGACCGTAACCTTGAGCTTGCGACTGCCACGGGCCAAGGCCTGCGCCTGCTCGGCCAGGTAGGTCGGGGTGCACAGGTTGCCCGGCAGGTTGGCCAGGTCTTTGGCGAGGCGGGTGCCGATGCCGATCGCGTTGCCGTGCATACAGGCGCGCTCGGCTGCTTTGACCTGGCTGCGCGCAGCGACGACGAAGGTTACTTTCTTGAGCGGTTTTTTCGGCGGCTTGCTGTCACTCTTGCAGCGGTCGAAGCGGTAAACGGCAGTCTCGGCTGCCTGCACGGCCTCGCGCACGAGGCGGTAGGTGTCGCTGTCCTCGGCCTTGTTCGGCAGCAGTACGGCGCATTCGCCGACGTGAGCACCGTTCAACTGTTGCAGGCCTGTCACCAGGGCGTTGCCGAACTGGCGCACGTTGAATGATTTCTCGTCGCCGAGACCGAGCAACATCACGCGGCTGGCAGCGCAACCCTCGGGATCGTAGAGCAGCTGCGTCTGTCCCGCTTCAGCCGTGAAGTCTTTGCGCTGCAAAACCCGCTTGATTTGACCACCGATCGCCTCGTCGAACTGTCCGGTGAGTGGCGGCAGCCGATTGTGCTGGAACACGCCGACGATGAGGCACGCGGTCTTGATCGATGCGCTGGGTTCGGTCTTGCAGCTGTAATTCATGAATTCCCTCGTGGTGATCGGATTCGATACTGGAACTTTCGCTCGCTTGGGCTTGGCGTTATCGTGCCAATGCGCTGAAGCGCAAAGTGTAGCGAAACGACACTACAAAGGAACCACCATGGGGATCATCGACCGCTTGCTGTTGCGTGAGATCGCAAAGACGCTCGCCGTGATCCTGCTGATCCTCACCATGATACTGCTGGCGAATTTCCTTGTTCGCTACCTGGGTAAGGCGGCGGTGGGCGCCCTGAGTACCGACATTCTGTTTCTGGTCGTCGGCCTCGAGGTGGTGCGCACGCTCGGACTCATCGTGCCGCCTGCCTTGTTCTTCGCCGTGTTGTGGGTGGTCGGGCGTATGTACCGCGACAGTGAGATGGTGGCTCTCGAGGCATCGGGCTTCAGCCAGGCACGACTCTACCGATCCGTCCTGACTGCCGCCCTGCCGCTGGCTGTGCTGGTTGCGGTACTGGTCATGGAGCTGCTGCCGTGGGCGCGTGCCTCGGTCACCGAACTCAAAGCCAGCGAGGCGGATCGCGCCGATATCTCGGGTATCCGTGCCGGGCGCTTCAATGAGTTCAGTCGTGGCGGCCTGGTCGTGTACACCGAAGCGCTGTCGAAGAAGGGCGGGCAGCTCAGCGGCGTGTTCGTTCAGGATCGTCAGCGCGGCCGGCTCGGGCTCGTAACGGCAGAATCCGCCTACCAGACGACCGATCCCGTGACGGGCGAGCGCTTTGTGATCCTGACCAACGGACGCCGTTTCGCAGGGCACCCGGGCGACCTCGACTTCACGATCGGACGCTTCGATGAGTATGCCATCCGTATTCCGGAGATCGACTTCGTCGGCGTTGCTTTACCGACCAGTGCCAAATCCTGGCAGGAGCTACTGGCTTCCGACAGCCGCAATGAACAGGCCGAGTTCCAATATCGCGCGTCCATACCACTCGCGCTGATCGCGTTCGCGATCCTCGCCGTGCCGTTGGCGAGGTCGCCGCCGCGCTCGGGCGTGTACGGTCGGCTGATATTCGCGGTGTTGCTCTATTTCACATTCATCAATCTGCAGCGCGTCGTCGAACGTTGGCTGGAAAGTGGCGCCATGCCGATGTGGATGGGCATGTGGGTGCTGCCATTGCTGATGCTGCTGGTCGCATGGTTGATCCAGGGTGTCGATTCGCACCGTTTCTGGCGTTGGCGCCGGCGGAGGTCCATCGCATGAGGCTGTCGATCCTCGATCGCTATGTGGCGACGACAATGGTCAAGGCTACGGCGATGGCGCTTGTCGTGCTGGTGATCCTGTTGGTGTTTTTTGGCCTGATCGAGGAAATGGACGACGTCGGCGAGGGCAACTACGGTCTTTCCGATGCTTTCCTCGTGGCCGTGCTGCGTGCGCCTCGTTACGTCTTCGAGGTGTTTCCCGTCGCCGCGCTCGTCGGTAGCCTGATCGGCCTCGGCGCCATGGCATCGCATGGTGAGCTCGTCGCCATGCGCTGCAGCGGATTCTCCCTGCGCCAGATCGTGACCGCGGTGATGAGGGCCGGTGTGGCGATGATGGTAGTGGTGTTCCTGTTCGGTGAGTTGGTCGCGCCGGCCAGTGAGGACTGGGCCGAGCAGCACCGTATCGAACGGCGGCAGGGCAAGATCACGCTCAAGACGCAGTACGGCTTCTGGGCGCGCGACGGTCGTGCCTTCGTCAACATCCGCGGCATTCTGCCGGGCGCCCGGCTCGAAGACATCTATGTCTACGAATTTGGCGACGACCGGGTACTGAAATTGGCGACCTACGCCGAACGTGCGGAGCATCAAGGTGACCACTGGCTGATGCATGGCATCCGTCAGAGCCAGATCAATGAAAACAGCGTCGAACGCCGAGAGCTGGCGCAGGCGCGCTGGGACTCGCTACTCGACCCCGGCCTGCTCAGTGCGATCGTCGTGCAGCCGAACATGCTGAGGATCGACGAACTGTTCCACTACATCCGCGTGATGCGTGCCAACGGCCAGGCGGCGACGGACTACGAGGTGGCGTTCTGGAGCAAGCTGGCCACACCGCTGGCGACCCTGGTCATGCTATTCATCGCCATCCCGTTCGTTCTCGCACATCAGCGTTTCGTCAGCATGGGGCAGCGGATCTTTCTCGGTGTGACGCTCGGTATGGCGTTCTATCTGCTGAGCCGTGCCATGTCGTACGTCGCCGTCGTATTCTCATTCAGCCCGTTGTTCAGTGCCCTCATCCCGGCGTTGGCGTTTCTCGCGATCGGGGTATGGATGATGCGCGGCGTACGCTAGTCCTTGCGGACGATGACCAGCAGTGTCCTGCTCAGCCGGTCGTGCCAGGCCAGACCGTCGCGGTCGACGAGAACCCAGAGATAGCCGAGACCGAAAACCAGCAGTGAGACATGTGCGGCGGCGACGCGGATCAACGCCTGCCGCCACCCGACGGGATTGCCTTGTGCATCGAGCAGGCGCAGGCGCCACGCGCGCATCCCCAGCGTCTGACCACCGTGCGTCCAGAACCAGCCGTAGAAGACGAACGGGCAGGCCAGCAGGTACGCCTGCAGGACCGGGTCTGCGCCGTCGGTGTTCAGGCCCAGGGCGCCGCGGGCGAAGAAGTCGGCAGTGACGCCCAACAACCACAACGCGGCGATGAGCCAGGCATCGTAGAACATCGCTGCGAGCCGGCGTGGCAACCCAGGGCGCGCAGCATTTTCTATATTATTCATTGTACTACAGTATGTTATTCATCTAATTAATAGGTTAATTCGCGTCCGCCGGCGCGGTGGCACGTTAGGGAAATCACTCATTTCCGCAAAGGATCGTCCCAATGGTGCATCCGGGCTGCGACGGGATAATCGGGGCGTGTCATATTCCAGGGCAACAACGCGGCGGCAGACCGCAAGCCCGGGATATTAGCGAAAGGAGGGAACGATGGAGCAGAGAAACAGTGACCGCAAATCGGTGTCGCTGGGTGCCGTGGTTGCTTGTTCACGATTCGGTCTGATCCGTGGCCAGATCTCAGATCTTGCTGAGGGCGGTCTCTACGTCAGGGCGGAAACCAGTATCGTGCCGATCGGCGCATCGGTTACGGTGACCTTCCGGCCGGATGACCAGATCTGCCATGACTGCCTCAGTGTACGTGGTCGCGTCGCTCATCAGAGTCTCCACGGGTTCGGTATAGCTTTCGAAGACATCGACGCCAAGTGCAGCGCCATATTGGCGCAGCTGCTGCCGGCGATGCCGTTGGCGCCGCAGCGCGCCATGCCGGTTCTGCGCGCCGGTTGAATACCCCCATGGGCCAGGGACGGCCCTTTACTCGGGTGGCGGGTTTTGCCAAATCCCGTCTGAGAGCGATAATTTGCCCAGGTTCCTGCTGCCCGGGCTGCAACGATTAGCAAGCGTTCGTTTTCCCGTCGTGTGCTTCGCGGCATTCCGCTCCCCGCGCTGGCGCTTGCGTTCGGTGTGTTGACGGGGCTTGCGTTGTGGCTTGTGGTCGATCGCCTGCAGACGCGCGCGCTGAGTCACATATTCGATCAGGCACTGGAAAGCCAGCTGGATCAGCAGGCGCGCGAATCGTTGATCCGGTTCGACGAATATCGTCGCTCGTTCGCCCATCTTGCGCGCCTCGTCGCCACGCACCGGCGTATGGCGGATTATCTCGACCCCATCATCTGGGGCAGGCGCTCGTCGGACACGCTGCAGTACGATCGCGATCATACGCCGCCATGGCTTCCCGATGACCTCACCTGGCAAGGCGGCATCAGTCCAGCGTACTTCTCATTGGTCGATCCCGCAGGACAGATCCGAGAGCTCTATAGCAGCCGCGGTGCAGCGCTGCCTGTCGGTTTGATCGGGGAGGTCAACGGCCAGTTGGTTGCGGCCAATCGACGTTCGTTCGTTACCTTGTTCAACGACCGGCCCTGGCTCATCGTGACCGAGCCGACCGAAGACAATGCACGTACGCCGATGGGTAGCATCGTGATTCTGTCACCCATCGATGATGCCTTCCTCAGTGCGTCGCAACAGTTCGTGAAATCCAGCAACAATGTGGTGGCGATCCTCGATCCGGACGCGCAGCGCATCCTCGCGAGCAGCAGCCCGGTGTCCGTCGTCGCGGGCAGTCGCTTGGCGGCATTGCGGCGTGATTACATGGTCACAGCACAGTCGTTTTTCGATTACGACGGCTCGGATATGAACCTGCTTTTTGCCACGCTGTTGCCGCGTGCCTCTTTCGAACGTACGGGACAACAGGTCCTCGACCTGGAGCGTCGGCAACGACTCATCGGTGCAGCGGTCATCGTGTCAGCGTTCGTGTTGTTGTTCGTGTTCATGTCGAGCAGGATCAGTCGCCTGCTGCGACGTGTCTCCCAGTTGTCGCGACGCGCGCTCGATGTCCCCAACAGCGGCCCGCTGCAACACGGCAACCAGTTGCTTATCCTGGAGGAATGGATTCGGGATTTCGTGCAATTGGTGATGCGCGCGCGTGAGGAGATGCGGCGCCAGCACGAAACCGAGCTGCTGGAAACGGAAAAACTGCGCGTCGCGATCATGGATGCATCGTTGGATGCCATTGTCACGGTCGACGAGCGTGGCGGCATCCTGGATTTCAACCCCACGGCGCAGGAGACGTTCGACTATCGCCACGAGGAAGCGATTGGGCGTTCATTCAGCGAGCTCGTCGTAGCGCCGAAGTCGCGTGATGCGTTCGAGCGTCTCCTTTACCTGTCACTTGCCGGGGCCGATCAGGGCGGTGCACTGCAGCGCGCGGAGTTGCAGGCCGTGGCACGTGACGGTCGTGTATTCCCGGTGGAACTGTCGATCAAGCCGGTGTTCCTCGAGGAGCAGCTCGTATTCACGCTCTACCTGCGCGATATCGCTGAGCGCAAAGTGCGTGAAGCCGAGATTCGCAGCCTCGCTGCGTTCCCCAGCGAGAGCCCGATCCCCGTGCTGCGCATCAACGGCCGTGGCGTCATCACCTACGCCAACCAGCCAAGTGCCGCGTTGCTCAAACACTGGGGATGCCGCCCGCTGCAGACACTGCCGGTGAACTGGCGTAACCGGGTCGAGGCGGTGCTGCAGACCGGGTCGACCAAAGAGTTCGAGGTGCAGACCGACGACGGCATTTATTCGCTCCTGCTGGCCCCGGTTGCCGAGCTGGGCTACGTCAACGTCTATGCGCGCGACATCACCAGCGAACGTCTGGCGGAGGAGGAGGCGAAGCGGCGCCAGAACGAACTCGTACATGTGACGCGCGTGAGCAATATGGGTGAAATGGCGACAGGTATTGCGCACGAGCTCAACCAGCCCCTGTCGGCGATCGTCAACTACGCCAACGGTTGCGCGCGGCGTCTGCGACTCGATATCGGTGGCAAGGACGAGCTGCTCGAGGCCTTGGGACAAATTTCCGACCAGGCGGGACGCGCGGGCGAAATCATCAAACGTCTGCGTGGCATGGTGAGTCGCCGGCAACCTGTTCGCGAGCTCGTCGACCTCAACGTGTTGGCGCGCGAAACCTGTTCGATGATCAGCCATGAGCTCAAGCGCCACGAACTCGCGATCGAGCGACGCCTATCCGAGGACGAGCTTTGGGTTCGCGTCGATTCGGTGCAGATCGAGCAGGTGTTGATCAACCTCCTGCGCAATGCGCTGGATGCGATGATCGAGGTGCCGGCAGCGGAACGTCGTCTGGTCATCGAATCGGGCGTTCAGCCCGACGGCATGGTGTACGTGTGTGTGCAGGACAATGGATCGGGCATCAGCAGTCGCAACATGGAGCACCTGTTCGACGCCTTTTTCAGCACCAAGGAAAGCGGCATGGGCATGGGGCTCGCGATCAGCCAGACGATCATCAACAACCACCATGGTAAGATTCGTGCAGATTCGTGGCCCGGCAAGGGGAGCGTGTTTACCATCGAACTGCCACCCAACATCGACAGCGCTGTCAGCGCGGCATCCTGAGCAATGTCTGAAGCCAATCAAAGCAAACCCGTCGTATTCGTCGTCGACGACGATCAGGCCATGCGCAATTCGCTCAAGTGGCTCATCGAGTCCGTTGGCGTGCATGTCGAGAGCTTTTCTTCGGCGGACGATTTCCTCGCGCAGTACCAGCCAGGGCGGGCCGGTTGCCTGGTGCTCGATGTGCGGATGCCAGGGATGAGTGGACTGGATCTCCAGGAACATCTGGCGAATCGCAACATCCACATCCCGGTTGTGATCATCACCGGCCACGGCGATGTGCCGATGGCCGTGCGCGCAATGAAATCCGGCGCGATCGATTTCATCGAGAAGCCGTTCAACGACGAAGTCCTGCTGGATGCGATCCGGCGGGCAATTGCGCACGGCGAGCAGCAGCGTTCTCACCATTCCGAACATCTGCAGATTCAGCAGCGCCTGCAGAATCTGACACCGCGTGAATACGAAGTCATGGAGATGGTCACCGAGGGCAAGTCGAACAAGGAGATCGCCAACGCACTCGGCGTCTCCGCGAAGACCATCGAAGCGCACCGTGCGCGCGTCATGGAGAAGATGCAGGCGGGTTCCCTTGCCGAGCTGGTACGTATGGTGCTGGCGGTCAACGGCGCGGACTGATCCGCCGACGGCGAAAGACGATATCCCATGCAGCGTTTGCGCAGTTTTCCGCCGTTGTCATGCGCGGAGAGCAGGGTGCTCGTTCTCGGCTCCATGCCCGGTGCCGCCTCCCTCGCGGCACAGCAATACTATGCGCATCGGCACAACGCCTTCTGGCCGATCATGTGCGATTTGTTCGACATCGATCCGACGCAGCCCTATGACGCGCGCTGTCGATCACTGTTGCGGGCCGGCGTCGCGGTATGGGATGTGCTCGAACAGTGTCGGCGCGTCGGCAGTCTCGACGCCGACATCGAAAAGGGTTCGATCGTTGCCAACGACTTTCGTGGGTTTTTCGATACATATCCGCGCATCGGCACGGTATTTTTCAACGGAGCGACGGCGCAGAACCTTTTTCGCCGCCATGTCGCGCGCGGGCTTTCAGACGCAACCCTGCGTGCGCTGCAGCAGGTTCGCTTGCCGTCGACGAGCCCGGCGCATGCCGCCATGACCAGGTCACAGAAGGCGGCCGCGTGGGCGGCCGTGCGCGAGGCGCTGGAACAGCCGCTGGCGGGCGATGACGCCTGATACCGCGTCAGCGCGCTGGCGCCAGCGACTTTGGTTCAAAGTGGTACCAGCTCCGTGATCGGCCCCGGGTTCTTCGCCTCGACCTTGGCGTACAGGTCGTATAGCGCGGCCTGCAAGGCCTCTTCGATTACCGGGTGATAGAACGGCATTTGCAGCAACTGCCCGACGGTCATTTCCTGTTGGATCGCCCACGCCAGCAGATGCCCGAGATTCTCGGCTTTGGCGCAGTTCATTTCGGCGCCCAGCATGCGACCGCTCGCCTTGTCTGCGTAAACCCGGATCACGCCCTTGTTCTTCGCCATGATCAGGGCCCGGCCCACGGGCGCCATCTGTACCTCGCCGACGGCCGCGGTATCGAGATCGAGTGACGCATAGGTGCAGCCGACCTGGACGATGTTCGGGTCGCAGAAAGTGATGTTGAGCGGGGTTTTGCGGCGGAACGCCATGACGCTATCCGAAGCGGCGTTGTGGCCCGCGATGCGGCCTTCGTCCCCGGCTTCGTGCAGCAGCGGTCGCTCGCCCGTGACGTCGCCGGCGAGAAACAGCGGCAGATCACCCACCTGCATGGTGTTCGCGTTGTAGAGCGGGATGCCCCGATCGTCCGTCGCCACCCCGAGGGTGTCGAGGCCAAGCTTTTCCACGTTCGGGCTGCGGCCGATGCTGGCGAACACGCGCTCCACCTCGATGCTGTTCCCGCCAGCGGTCACCCTGAGCTTGCCGTCGCTTCCCTCGCTGATCTCGGCGCCGTGACCGAGCCACAGTGGAAACTCCTTGCCGATGATGTCTATCGCGGACTTGATGACCACGGGGTCGGTGAGTCCGCCGATCCGGTCGGCGACGTCGACACCGACGACGTTGCAACCGAGGCGGTGCAATGACTGACCCAGTTCGAGGCCGATCACGCCGAGGCCGACGATGGCGATCGACTTGGGCAGCGCTTCGAGATCGAAGAACTCGTCACTGGTGATGATGCGGTCGCGGAAAGGCTGCCAGCTCTCGGGAATGATCGGTCGCGAGCCCGTGGCGATGATGACCTTGCCGGCACGAATGCGCTGACCGTCTTCCATCTCGAGCACATGCGGCGCGACGAAATGCGTATAACCCTGGATGAACATCCCCTCGGGCATTTTGTCGGTGCTGTTGGAAATGACGCGCTCGACGAACATGTCGCGAAGGTCCTGCACATAGCCCATGGCCTCGCTCACGTCGAGCGTCAGCGCCTCTTCACCTTCGAGGCCGAAACGCTTGAAGACGCCGCGGCGGTGGAAGTCTTCGGCCACCTGGATTACGGCCTTCGACGGCATGCAGCCGACGCGCGCGCAGGTGGTGCCGAGCTCTCCGCCATTGATGAGTACCACGGATTTACCGGCGGGTCGGACCTTGCTCATCGCATACAGACCCGCGCTGCCGGATCCGATGATCGCGACGTCTACCTCACGTTCTTGCACCTTGAAAACCTCGAAGAACCACGAAACATGCGCGCATTCTAACCGCAGCAGGCTGCAGTGTTCAGAGGACGCGGCGAATCAGCGCGTGCTGCTACGGTAGGAGAGTGGGCGCCAGGTGGCAGGCGCGGCCCGGCGTGCTGCGCTGTTGCCCTGGTAGGCGAGCGGCGAGGGTCGCAATCCACCGGCGATCGGTGGCATCGGCATCGGCGGCGGTGGTGGTCGATAGCCGCCCAACGGCCGCTCGCGGTTGTGGCTGCTGGAAAACATCTTGAGACAGAAGAAGGCGTTCGCCTGCTGAGACACCCCAAGGCAACTCAACAGTACGATCAGCAGGCTAAATCTCGTCGTACATGCGCCCCGGATTGAGAATACCGGCCGGGTCGAAACGCTGTTTGAGCCCACGATGGATTCGCGCACGGACCGGATCGAGCGGATGAAAGACGGACATTTCGTCGTTGCCATGTCGGAACAGTATGGCATGCCCTTCGCTTTTTGCGACCTCGGCCCGCAATTCCGCGGCGGCACAGCGTGTGTAGACCCATCGCTGCGCACCGGCCCAGTCGGTGAGGACCTCGTGCTCGCAGTCGAGGCGCGGTGTCGCCGGTGCCAGCGACAGTCGCCACAGCGGGCGGGGGTTGTCGAAGAACGGCAGCCGATGATCGCGCAGCGCGCGCCAGAAATCGCTTCCCGCTCCGCCATCACCACCGATCTGCTTCTCCCAGGCGGCGACGCTCGATGCGTTGCCCGAAAGGCGCACGTATAGCCGGTCTTCGACGTGACACGCCGCTGACAGGGGGGCCGGCTGGCGCGCAAGTTCACGCATCAGGTGCAGGGCACGGTCGCGGTTCAGCGACAACACCAGGCTGCGCTCGACCGCCGGTGCCGGTAGGACCTTGATCGACACCTCGAGCAGCACGCCGAGTGTGCCCAGGGCGCCCGCCATGAGCCGTGAGACATCGTAGCCGGCGACGTTTTTCATTACCTCGCCACCGAAACGCAGGCGCCGACCCTGGCCGTCGATCAGGCTCGTGCCGAGCAGCAGATCACGTGGTGCGCCTCCCCAGGGCCTGCGCGGTCCGCCGAGTCCGCTGGCGACAGCGCCACCGATCGTGGCGGCGGCAGCGAATGATGGGGGTTCGAAGGCCAGCATCTGACCGTGTTCGGCCAGGGCCGCTTCAATATCGGCGACCGGGGTGCCTGCGCGAGCGGTCACCACGAGTTCGGTCGGCTCGTAGCGGACGATGCCGCAATGCGTCGTGACGTCGAGGGATTCGCCCGTCGTCGCGCGGCCGTAGAACGCCTTGCTGCCGTTACCTTCGATACGCAATGCGCGGCGCGCCTCATACGCGTCGCGGATCTGTGCACAGAGCGACTGGCTGGCGTCGTTGCCCGTCATCAAAAACGCTCCAGGTGCGGGAATCGCAGATCACCGGCCTTCACATGCATCGCGCCGAATTCCGCGCAGCGGTTCAGCGTGGGGATCGCCTTGCCCGGGTTGAGCAATCCGTGTTCGTCGAACACCGCTTTGATGTCATGGAACATCTGCAGTTCTTCGGGCGGAAACTGCGCACACATCTGGTTGATCTTTTCCAGGCCGACGCCATGTTCGCCCGTGATCGTGCCACCGACCTCGACGCATAACTCGAGGATGCGACCGCCGACCTCCTCGGCCAGCTCGAGTTCTCCCGGGTTGTTCGCGTCATAGAGAATCAGCGGGTGCAGGTTGCCGTCACCGGCGTGGAACACGTTGGCGACGCGCAATCCGGAATCCGTGGAATAGCGAGCGATCTCGCGCAGCACGTGCGGCAGATGTTTGCGTGGGATGGTGCCGTCCATGCAGTAGTAGTCGGGCGAGATGCGGCCGACCGCGGGGAATGCCGCCTTACGGCCGGCCCAGAAGCGCGCGCGCTCGAGATCGTCGCTCGCCGTGCGCACCTCGCTGGCGCCCGAGTCGAGCAGACGCTGGCGCACGCGCGCGATGTCTTCCGACACCTCTTCATTGCCGCCGTCGACCTCACACAGCAGAATCGCCGCGGCACCCGTGGGATAGCCCGCGTGGACGAAGTCCTCGGCGGCACGTATCGACGGATTGTCCATCATTTCCAGACCCGCGGGCAGGATCCCCGCGGCGATGATGTCGGCGACGGCCTGACCTGCCGTTTCGACCTCGGTGAAGGCAGCCAATGCCACCTGGGCGCGTTGCGGAATCGGCAGCAGTTTGACCATGACCTCGACGACCACGCCGAGCATGCCCTCGGACCCGGTGGCCAACGCCAGGAGATCGTAGCCGGCACCGTCGAGGCCGCTGCCGCCCAGCGTGATCAGTTCACCTTCGACGGTCACCAGGTCCACCGCCAACAGGTTGTTCACGGTGAGCCCGTACTTGAGACAATGCACGCCACCCGCGTTCTCCGCGACATTGCCGCCGATCGTGCAGGCGATCTGCGACGACGGGTCGGGCGCGTAGTACAGGCCATGCGGTCGCGCCGCTTCGCTGATGGCGAGGTTGCGCACGCCCGGTTGCACGCGTGCACAACCGTTGTCCGGGTCGATCGCGAGGATCCTGTTGAGTCGCGCGAGACTCAACAGTACACCGTCCTCGTGCGGCAGGGCGCCACCAGAGAGCCCCGTGCCCGCTCCGCGAGCGACGACCACGGCGCGCTCTTCGTGACAGATACGAAGCACGGCCTGTACCTCTTCGACCGATCCCGGCAGCACGACCAGCAGCGGCACGACACGATACGCGGCGAGACCATCGCATTCGTAGGGCGCCAGTTCCGCGTTCGTCGACAGGACGTGAGGGCCGTCGACGACGCTGCGCAGTCGTTTCGCCAGGGCTTCGCGGCGGGCGCTTCGGTTTGCTTCGCTCATGCGTGGATTGTGGCAAAAAACCGTGCTGCTTGGCGAAGCTTTTGCGTTGCCAAACATTGCATTTCGCCACGCCAAGCTTTGCTACCATTCAATAGCAATAAAAACGACCGGGGCCAACGCGCGCCGGCAGCAGCGAGTCAGGCATGTCAAATCCCTCACGCACCCTGTTCATTCTCTCCGACCGCACGGGCATCACCCTGGAGCACCTGGTCCGCACACTCATGACGCAGTTCGACGATACCTGCTGCGAACGCATGGTGCTGCCGTTCCTCGACACCCCGGCCAAGATCGAGGCGGCAATTCGCGAGATCGACGCGGCCGCGAGCGAAGATGGCGCGCCGCCCGTGGTGTTTTCGAGCATCGTCGAAGAAGCCCTGCGTGCACGGCTGAAGGAGGCGCATGCGCAGGTCATCGACATCTTCGACACCTTTCTTCCCAACCTGTCGACGGCCATTGGCAAGCCCACCAGCGGCCACGTCGGCCTCAGTCACGGCATGGGTGACCCCGGAGAATACGATCGCCGTGTCGACGCGGTGAACTTCGCGCTCAATTTCGACGATGGCTCACGCCTGCGTGGACTCGCGGATGCGGACCTGATCCTCGTCGGCGTTTCGCGTTGCGGCAAGACGCCGACCTGCCTGTATCTGGCGATGCAGTACGCCGTGCGCGCGGCCAATTTCCCGTTGACCGAGGACGACTTCATGCTCGGCCGCCTGCCTGATGCGTTGCGCGATCATCGCGACCGCTTGTTCGGCCTCACGATATCGCCCGAGCGCTTGCACCGGATCCGCGAAGAGCGTCGTCCCGGTTCCGAGTACGCAAGCCTTCCGCAATGTCGCAAGGAAGTGTCAGCAGCCGAAGACCTCTATCGCAGCAACGCTATTCCCCATCTCGACAGCACCGCGGTTTCGATCGAAGAGTTGTCGATCGAGATCATGCAGCGCGTCGGGGTGGAACGCCATTACTGACATAGGGCTGCGACAGCATTAGGTCGTCCTTTGCGCGTGCATTCGGGCACCGTGTACCCTTGGGCGGCAACGCAACGTTTCAGCCACAAACGATGGAGTGCACATGGATTTTCTGGCGTCGGCGCAGTCGAATCTCGACATCCTGATTGGCGGTACACAGTACAAGGATCCCGACAATCCGGGGCAGGACAGGTTTGCCCTGACCGTCGTCGAGCTAGCCAAACGGGTCAGACATTCGATCGAGATGTCGTTCCTGCCGCATGGCATCGCTGTCGATCCGACCGATCCCAACAGAATGGTCGTCACTGAAAAGATCGGGCCGGGTGGCGCGCTGGTCGATATCGGCGCATTGCGCCAGCTTGCCGAGCTGCCGATTGCTCCTGGGCGCAAGTTCTATGGACACTGTGCTTACTCGTCCGATGGCAAATTGGTCTACACGGTGGAGACCGCGAACGACACGGGCAAGGGCTGGATCGTCGTGCGCGATGCCGAGACGTTGGCCGAGATCGACACCTTCCCGTCGTTCGGCGAGGCGCCACACGAATGCATCCTGATCGACGGCGGCAAGACAATGGTCATTACCAACGGCGGCGGACGGCCCGACGGCGATGTGCCATGCGTTGCCTACATCGATGTCGCGACGCGTTCGCTCGTGCGACGTGAGGTGCTGACCAACCGCACACTCAACACCGGGCACCTCGCGATCGCGCCGGACAGCTCGCTGATCGTGGTTTCAGCGCCGCGCCTGGGTGTGGACTCGACATTGGGCGGTGTCAGCATTCAGCCTAGCGGGAAGTCGATGAAGAGCATCACATCGCCGAAGAAAGTCGTCGGTGCCATGAACGGTGAGGCACTGAGTGTGGCGGTGAATGGCGATGTCGCTGTCGTGACACATCCCGGCGGTGACATGCTGACGTTCTGGTCACTCGGTCAGCGTCGACTGCTCAAGAAGATCGATATCCGCTTTCCGCGTGGCGTCACGCTCAATCGCCGCAAGGACAGGTTCATCGCCACGTTCGGCGATGACGCGAGTCTCGCCGAGATCGATGCAGCCACGCTCGAGGTGATGCCCGAGCACGTCATGCCCAAGAGCATGGTCACGGGTTCTCACCTGTACAATTGGACAGACATCGTGCGCAACCTGGACTGAGCGTCTCTTCGCAGGCGGCAGGTGCCGGCATTCGCCGGTACGGCGATGGTGCGGTTGCCGGCGCTTCTCAGGTGATGACGTCGGGCGATTGACGATCGATCGTCGACGCGATGTTGGCGACGCTTTCGGCCGCAGCGATCAGGCGGGCGAGCGCGCTCTGGGTTTCCATCTGCTGACGGGTCGGGTCGGGTTCGTAGGATTCGAGGTACACCCGCAGTGTTGCACCGACCGTTCCCGTGCCGCTGAGTCGGAATACCACGCGTGAGCCGTCAGCGAATCCGATGCGGATGCCTTGCTTGGCGCTCACCGAACCATCGATCGGATCGGTGTAGCTGAAATCGTCGGCATACGCGATTTCGACCCCCTCGAGCAGCGTCCCCGGCAGGCTGGGCAGCCGTGCACGCAAAGCATCCATCAGGCTGTTCGCCTTCTTGGTGCTGACGCCTTCGTAGTCGTGCCGCGAATAGTAGTTGCGGCCGTATTGTTGCCAATGCTGGTTGACGATGTCTGCAACCGATTGGCTACGTGCCGCGAGAACATTGAGCCACGCCAGCACGGCCCACAGGCCATCTTTCTCACGCACGTGAGAGGACCCGGTGCCGAAGCTCTCCTCGCCACAGAAAGCGATGCGGCCGTCGTCGAGGAGGTTGCCGAAGAACTTCCAGCCTGTGGGCGTTTCGAAACACGCGATATTCAGTGCG
The DNA here is from genome assembly GCA_020445205.1 of Gammaproteobacteria bacterium. Taxonomy (GTDB): domain Bacteria; phylum Pseudomonadota; class Gammaproteobacteria; order Chromatiales; family Chromatiaceae; genus Thiosocius. The sequence continues at coordinate 12,408 of JAGRHA010000153.1, read as the reverse complement.
TTGGCGACGCGGTCGACGGCCTGACTCGTGGGCATCGAGCGCGCAACGCCCGGGATGCCACCGGCGTGTGCCGGGATCAGTGTCGCGTTGGCAGCCAATACCGCGAGACTGTCGCTCGGCGTGACGAAAAAATCGCGGCCGAGAATCATGTTGCGGTCGCCGTCACCGTCGGACGCTGCGGCGAAATCGACGCCGTCGGCGCCACGTGTCATCGCCACGAGTTCCGCGGCGTGAACCAGGTTCGGGTCGGGGTGGTGGCCACCGAAATCCTCGAGCGGCTGACCATTGATCACCGTCCCCGCGGGCGCCCCGAGCAACTCCTCGAAGATACGCACCGCGTAAGGTCCGGTCACGGCGTGCATGGCATCGAATCGCATTCGGAAACCACCGGCGAGCAGTGCGCGGATCGCGTCGAAATCGAAGATCGACTGCATGAGTTCGGCATAGTCGGCTACCGGGTCGATGATCTCGATCTTCATCTTGTCGAGCATCACGGTGCCCAGTGTGTCGATATCGACGTCACCCGCATTGCTCGAAAGGAAATTCGCGATCTCCAGTGAGCGCGCGAATATCGCCTCGGTGACCTTCTCCGGTGCCGGACCGCCATTGGCGGTGTTGTACTTGATCCCGAAGTCGCCGTCGGGGCCGCCGGGATTGTGGCTGGCCGACAGTATCAGGCCGCCAGCGGCAGCGTACTTGCGTATCACGCACGAAGCCGCCGGCGTCGACAACAGTCCGCCCTGGCCGACGAACACACGGGCGACGCCATTGGCTGCCGCCATCTTGAGGATGACCTGGATGGCTTCGCGATTGAAAAAGCGCCCGTCGCCACCGAGCACCAGCGTGCCACCGACCAGTTCGCGCTGGGTGTCGATGACCGACTGCACGAAGTTCTTCAGGTAGTTGCCCTGGCGGAACACCTCGACGCGCTTGCGCAAGCCGGAGGTGCCCGGACGTTGGTCTTTGTAGGGATGGGTCGAATACGTCGTGAATGGCATCTTGGGGATGTCCTGAAAATGGCTGCGCGGATTTTAACCGCAGTTTGCGGCGACGTCCCCCGCGCATGTTAGGCGCGTGGCGGCCGGGCCGTCGGCGGGGCGACATATTCTGCCCTTGAAAGAGGACTGTGATGCCCCCATGTGCGCTCCATCGTTCGAAAACCCTTGGAGGACGCTCCGGCATGACTGCGACAGCGCAAAAGGAAACCCTTGATTTTCAGGCAGAAGTTTCTCAGGTCCTCAACCTGGTAATCCGCTCCCTCTATTCCAACAAAGAGATCTTCCTGCGCGAGCTCGTGTCGAACGCGTCCGATGCGGCCGAGAAGCTGCGTTTCGAAGCGCTGGGTAACGACGCCTTGTACGAAGACGACAGCGTGCTGCGCATCCGTGTATCGGTCGATAAGGATGCCGGCACGGTGACCATTCTCGACAATGGCATCGGCATGAGCCGCCAGGAAGTCAACGAAACGATCGGCTCGATCGCGAGTTCCGGTACGCGGAAGTTCCTCGACAAGCTTTCCGGCGACAAGGCCAAAGACGCACAGTTGATCGGCCAGTTCGGCGTCGGCTTCTACTCTGCATTCATCGTCGCCGACAAAGTCACCCTGAGCACGCGCCGCGCAGGTATGCGTCCGGATGAAGGCGTGCGCTGGGAGTCGACGGGCGAGGGCACGTACACGATCGAGAATGTCGAACGCCCGGAACGCGGAACCGAGATCGTGTTGCACTTGCGCGATGACGAAAAGGAGTTTCTCGACGCCTGGCGCCTGCGCAGCATCATCGGCAAGTTCTCCGACCACATCGCGATTCCGATCGAAATGCTGCAAGACGTGCCCCCGGCCGCGGAAGATGAAGCGCAAGCCATCGCCGAATGGGAGCAGGTGAATACCGGTACGGCGCTGTGGGTACGCAACAAATCCGAGATCAGCGACGACGACTACAAGGCGTTCTACAAGAACACCTGCCACGACTTCGAAGAACCGCTGGCTTGGGCCCATAACCGTGTCGAAGGCAAGCACGAATACACGTCGTTGCTGTTTCTGCCTTCGCGTGCGCCGTTCGACATGTGGGATCGGGAGCAGAAACACGGTGTGAAGCTCTATGTTCGGCGCGTGTTCATCATGGACGAAGCCGATAAGCTCATGCCGCACTACCTGCGCTTCGTCAAAGGTGTGGTGGATTCGGATGACCTGCCGCTGAACGTGTCGCGCGAGATTCTTCAGCACGACAAGAAGATCGACAGTATTCGCAGTGCCAACGTCAAACGTGTGCTCGGCCTGCTGGAGAAAATGGCCAAGGACGATGACGACAAGTATCAGGCGTTCTGGAAACAGTTCGGCAAGGTGCTGAAGGAGGGGCCTGCGGAAGATTTCGCCAACCGCGAGAAGATTGCCGCCCTGCTGCGGTTTGCGTCGACGAAATCGGACGGTGACGCGCAGACGGTCTCGCTCGATGCCTACCTCGAGCGCATGGCCGACAAACAGGAGAAGATCTATTACATCACGGCCGACACGCTGGCGGCGGCACGCAACAGCCCACATCTCGAAGTGTTCAAGAAAAAGGACATCGAAGTGTTGCTGCTGACCGATCGTGTCGACGAGTGGTTGGTATCGCACCTGACGGAGTTCAAGGGTAAATCACTGCAGTCGGTGGCCAAAGGTTCTTTGGATCTCGGTGATCTCGAAGACCAGGAAGAGAAGGAAAAGGTCGAAAAAGCCACGGAAGAAAACAAACATCTCATCGAGCGTATCCAGACAGCGCTCGGAGATGCCGTCAAAGCGGTGCGCGTGTCGAGCCGACTCACCGAATCACCGGCATGCCTGGTTGTCGACGAGCACGACATGAGCCAGAACCTGGCACGCGTACTCAAGCAACTCGGACAGGATGCGCCGCTGCCGACGCCGATCATCGAGGTCAATCTCGATCATCCGCTGATGAAGCGCATGGACACCGAGACCGATGAGGACAAGTTCAGCGAACTCGCGCGCATCGTGTTCGATCAGGCACTGCTCGCCGAAGGTGGTCAGCTCGACGATCCGGCCGGATTCGTGCATCGGCTGAATCGCCTGATGTTGGACATGTCCGCCTGAGGTGATCGAGCCGGCGGGTCTTGGTGCTGGCCGGCGGCAGTGTCGCACTTCACGGCTGCCGGCCGACACCGCGTATCCCCGGCATGATGGCGCTGCGCAGCGATGTCGCTGCGAGTTGGAAAGCATTGACTGATCTGCCGCGAGCGGTGCGGCGCCCGATGCTGCTGTGGTCAGGCGTCGCGCACGGGATTGCTCAGTGCGCCGATGCCGTCGATCGTGATGACGATGGTGTCGCCGTCGGCAAGGAACACGGGTGGGGTGCGCGCAAAACCCACTCCCTCGGGCGTGCCCGTGAGAATGACGGTGCCCGGTAGTAGGGTTGTGTCGCGGCTGATGAAAGCGATCAGTTCAGCGACGCTGAAGATCATGTCGCCGGTGTTGCTGCGCTGCATTGTCGTGCCGTTCAACACGGAACTGATCGGCAATGTCTGCGGGTCGGGAATTTCATCGCGGGTGACAATCACGGGTCCGAGCGGGCAGAAGGTGTCAAAACTCTTGCCGCGTGTCCATTGGCCCCCACCTGCATGCTTTTGCCAACGTCGAGCGGAAACGTCGTTGGCGCAGGTGTATCCGAAGACATGATCCAGCGCCCGCTCCACGGGCACATCGCGCGTCGTGCGACCGATGATCACCGCGAGCTCCGCTTCGTAGTCGACTTCCGGGCCGTGTTCGCACGCCGCGGGTAACACAATCGGCATGCCGGGATCAGTCACCGCGGTGCGCGGTTTCATGAACATCACGGGCAGTTCAGGGATTTGGGCACCCGTTTCGCGGGCGTGTGCACGGTAATTCAGTCCGATGCCAAAGATCTCCGACACGTCGAGCGGGGCGAGCCAACGTTGCACCTGGATCGTCTCGCCTGTCGGTGTCAGGCCAGCGAACAGGTCGTTGCCCGCCAGTACGCGTGCCGTCGACGCCGAAATCGGTTCGACCCAGTGCGTTTGTCCTTGGCGGTCGATGCAGCGCGCAATTTTCATTGTCCCTCTCTGTCGCCGGTGTCGGCGGGCTCCGATCAATTTGCGGTCAGCTGGTTGCGCGACGCCGACGGCAGCCGCGACAAATGCTATCTTCGCTTCCATGCCTGGATCGCGACAGTCGCGTCCGGCACGACGACGGTGGGCGCGAAGTAGCGGTCAGCGACTCTCCGTATCGGTGTTTCGAATGCTCGAGGTCACGATGGCCAATATACACGTCATTCTTCAGGATCCCCGATTCGTCAACGCGGGGATCGCCGACCGCCGCTGTTACCAGGGTGGTGAAGCAATCATCGACAAGGGCTCTGAACAACGGGGCTTGTATCTCATCGAGTCGGGCTGTGTGCGCGTGCTGGAACGTATCGAACTCGATGACAAACGGCACATTCAGCCCGGCATCTGTGATCTTACGGCGGGTGATGTGTTCGGTGAACTGAGTCTGTTCACGCCGGGACCGCGGCTGGCATCGGTGGTCGCGGTCGAGCCATGCGAGCTGATCGAGTTCGACGCCATCGAACTCGGTGAATACCTGGACAGGCATCCGCAGCTTGGTTACGAGCTCATCAAAGAGCTGTTTCTCATTCTCGGCTGTCGCCTGCGCCAGACCGATCGTCGCCTGGGGTCGTTGTTTGCGTGGGGGCTCAAGGCTCACGGTATCGACCAGCACCTCTGAAAACCTCGGTGCGGCACATTAGCAAGCGTTGATAAATGGTCTGAATAGGCGGATTCAGATGCTCAGTTCGTCATTTTCGCCACGGCTGTGGCAGACTTCCGGCCCTGAAAAATCGCTAATCACCCAGGAGACACCACATGCGCGTCATTCTTCTCGGCGGCCCGGGCGCCGGCAAAGGGACCCAGGCCAACTACATCAAGGAACGCTACGGCATCCCGCAGATCTCCACGGGTGACATGTTGCGGGCACACGTCAAAGCCGGTACCGAGCTCGGCGTCGCAGCGAAAAAGATCATGGACGAGGGCGGCCTGGTTTCTGACGACATCATCATGGGCATGGTCAAGGAACGCATCAAGGAAGACGACTGCAAGGCCGGTTATCTGTTCGACGGCTTCCCGCGCACCATCCCGCAGGCCGAAGCATTGAAAGACGCCGGCGTGCCGATCGACGCGGTTGTCGAGATCGATGTACCCGATGAAGAAATCATCAAGCGCATGTCGGGGCGTCGCGTTCATCTCGCGTCGGGCCGTACGTACCACGTGGTTTTCAATCCGCCCAAGGAAGAGGGTAAAGATGACCAGACCGGTGAAGCGCTGATTCAGCGTGACGACGACAAGGAAGACACGGTGCGCGCGCGTCTGAAGGTCTACCACGACCAGACCGAGCCGCTGATCAGCTTCTACACCAAGGAAGCGGATGCCGGTAGCTGCAAGTACGTGAAAATCAACGGCGTCGGCAGTGTCGACAGCATTCGCGAGCAGATCTTCGCCGGCCTCGGCTGATTCGAGCTGTCTGCGTACGCGGTGAAAAGGCCCGGTTTTCCCCGGGCCTTTTCGTTGTTGAAGCGGATAGCGTGAGGGCGCTGTGATAGCATTCACGCCTTATCCGAGCTTTACCTGGAGGCCGTCATGGCTGTCGTCGAACTGACGAAGGACAACTTCGAAGAGGTTGTCACCAACAACGAATTTGTCATCGTGGATTTCTGGGCGCCCTGGTGTGGGCCATGCCGTTCGTTTGCGCCGACGTACGACAAGGTCTCGGGCGATCACCCGGATGTGGTCTTCGCCAAGGTGAACACCGAGGAAGAGCAGGAGATCGCCGCGCACTTCCAGATCCGCTCGATTCCCACGCTGATGATTTTCCGCGACAAGATCATCATCTTCAGCGAAGCCGGTGCGCTGCCGGAGTCCGCGTTCCGTGAACTGGTCAAGAAAGCCGGCGAACTCGATATGGAAGAGGTTCGCCGTCAGGTCGAGGCGCAGCAGACGGGGCAGGCCTGATGGCCGGTTGGCGGGCGCGCTACCGCGCTCGCCACTGCCCGCTATACTGAGGCCTGATCAGCAGCGGATAGGGCGATGCACAGCGTTCCCGGCCTCAGGATTCACGATCTCGTTCAGCGCCCACCATCGGTTGGTGACCTGATGGTGTTGTGTGAGGACAACTATCGCTATCTGCTGAGTCTCGCGCCGCAGCTGCGTCGTTTGCAGGGTCAGCATTGTTCGACAAGCGAGGCCGACCAGGACCTGCATCTCACCGTGGTCGAGCAGACGCGCTATACGTCGCTGGTCCGGCTCACCTATCACTTCACACTCGACGACGGCAGCAGCACGGAGCCTGATGCGCTGTTGCGCGTCTACCATGATGCGCAGCAGGTCGAAGTGGAAGACCTGCGCCAGCAGGTCTTGCCGACCCATCGCCTGTTTGAGGCGCCCGGACTGTTGAACAAGTGGCGGCTGAACCTGTTCGTTTCGCGTTGGCTGATGTTCTGTGTCAGCCAAGGGCACCTGTTCGTCGATGAGCTTTCCGCATTGCGAAAACCCCTATGTGATCTAAGCTGATTCCGGCGAATCACTCGCGGTCCGTTTCAACGCCCGTGATGGCGAATAATATCCCCATGTAATCATACGGTTATAAGGCACTTGCCGGGCTTCCGACTGGCCTTCCCGGCGACCCCGCACGGTCACGAAAAAATGTTGACTGTTTTTCTAGGTTACTGATAAGTTTTTATCCGAGCAAATTACTGGGTAATTGCACCTGGGTGCAGTAACACGAGGATTACGACGATGCGACTTTCAACCAAAGGGCGTTATGCCGTCACCGCGATGTTGGACCTGGCGCTAAACGGTACCGATGGTCCCGTTACGCTGGCCGATATCTCCGAGAACCAGGGCATCTCCCTGTCGTACCTGGAGCAGTTGTTCGCCGCCCTGCGCAGCAAAGGTCTGGTGCGCGGCGTGCGTGGTCCCGGCGGCGGCTACTACCTGGGTCGCGAATCCGACGAAATCTCGATCGCCGATATCATCTGTGCGGTCGACGAGTGGGTCGAGTTCACGCGCTGTAAGGGGCGACAGAACTGTCAGGACGGCCAGCGGTGTCTGACACATAGCCTGTGGGATGACCTCAGCCAGCAGATTTTCATCTTCCTCAGCGATATCACTCTGCACGACCTCGTCGAGCGTGGTGAACAGCGTGAAGCTGAGCGCAAGGAGAAGAGGGCGGCGGCAGCGCAGATCCTCGGCTTGAAGGGGCGGGCAGCCTGATACCTATCTGATCGCATCTCGGCCGCAGCATGCGGCCGACGTTGCGCACGTTTGGCGGTTGCGGTGCGCACGCAGCCAGGCCCGGTTCATGCCGGTTCGTTGTGTGCGTGGGTTGGTAGTTTCACACTGACGCAGGTGCCGGCGAGGGCGTCGGAGTCTACGTGTACGGTGCCGCCGTGGGCCTCGACGATACGCCGCACGATGGGCAGTCCAAGGCCGGTGCCGCCGGATTTGGTCGTCACGAAAGGCTCGAATATGCGCTCGAGTACCCGCGCCGGGATCGGTTCGCCCAAGTTGCGGATCTCGACGCGCACCCAGTGATCGCCCTCCGGTTGGCAGTGCACCCTGATCGCCGCACCCTGCGGCGATGCCTGCTGCGCGTTGCGGATGAGGTTGAGCAACACCTGGCGGATGCGGTCGCGATCGGCCGCAACCAGTGGGCATGGGTTGGACGAGATCTCGAAGATGTCGTCGGTGCCGGTTTCGGCGGCGATGGCCTCCGTCACGGTCTCGACAAGGTCGGTCTGCTGAAACTCCAGGCGCAGCGGCTTCGCATAGAGCAGGATGTCGGCCAGCAGACGTTCGAGGCGAGCGACTTCGGCCGCCGCGATCGTGACACGTTTTGCCGACGATTCGACCAGATTGCCTGATTTGCTCAGATGGTCGAGCGCCAGGCCGATCGTCGCCAGCGGATTGCGGATTTCATGCACGATGCCCGATGCGAACTGCCCGATCGATGCCAGGCGGCTGCTCTCGGCGAGCTGGATGGTGCGGCCGAGGCTGACGCCGAGCAGCACACCAAGGTTGCGCAGCAGGGCGAGGTGCTCGGTGCGGAAGTTGTTCGGGAAACGGCTTGCGAATACCGCCACGCCCTGGATCGTCCCCGTGCCGACGGGGAGGAACACGGCGTCACGGCGACCAAATTCGCCGAGGCGGCGCAGGAACACGTAGCTTTCCGACATCTGCGCCATACCCTGTACGTCGGGGATGTGGAGCGGCTCGCGATTGCTCACGCATTCTTCCAGCAGTGTCCTGTCCGGGTCGAAGCTCAGCCTGCCGATCTGGTGCGGGTTGCCGTCGCTGAACGCCTTCTCGAGATGGATCTGTCCGTCGGCGCCGATCACCAGCACACCTATCCAGTCAACGGGGATCAGCGAGGGCAGTGTCGCCGACAGGGTGCGCAAGGTTCCCTCGAGATCGGCTCCCTGCTCGAGTCCCGTCAGAAGCCTGCGCAGCGCATCGAGGCGGTTGCTCAAATGGTTGAATGACTCGACGAGCCAACCGATCTCGTTGTTGTACGTAGCTGCGACGCGGTGACTGAAATCGCCATCCGCGACCTTCTGAAAGCCACGCACGGCGGTCGACAGCGGTGCCAGCACGTGTCTGTAGAACCAGATCCCGGTGACGATCGAGACGATCAGCGCGGCTCCCAACAGCACGCGGTTGACGACGCCTGCACGCTCGGCGCGCTGCGCGACATCGTCGCGCAGCGTTGCATGCAGGGTTTCAGCAGCGGCTTCCAACGTGCGGTTCTGCTCGACGATCCATTCGGCGGCCCATTCGAGGCGTGGTTCAGCGGGGTCGGGTCCGAGCCGCTCGTCCAGCCCGGCGAGAAAGGCCTGCCAGTCGTCGGCCAGCCTGCGTGCTGCTGCCAGCGTCGATGCAGGAAGCCGCGGTTGCATGGCCATCGACTCGTCGCGCGCGACTGCCATGAAGCGGTTGCTCGCAAATGCGTCGATCAGCGCACTCAATTCGTCGCGCGTGACCTTGAGATCTTCAAAGTACAGGCGCAGGTCGCGATAGTAGCTCGGGTAGTCGCGCGGGGCGTTGCTCTCATAGCGCATGGCCTGCATGGTCATATGCTGCTGATGGAACTGCAGACGTCCGGCCAGGCGCAGCAGGACGTCGTCGCTGTGCTGTTGATCTATCACATGCAGCGAATACAGGGTCGAGCTGGCGAACAGCAGGGTCAGCAGGGCGATCGCCAGTACGATCTGGAACTTCAGGGTTTGCAGCAGTCTGGGCAAGTCGGGCACTCACGACGCGTGTTTGTCATATATTAACCGGTTGGCAATGCGCGATCTTTCGTCGGGGCTGGCCCGTCGTGTCGCTTTCACGGAGAAAACCAGAATGCTGCAGCCAGGTGCCGGGGAACTGAAGTCGATGCGTGACTGGGTGCGCTGGGGGGCGAGTCGTCTCAATGAGGCCGGCGTGTTTTTCGGCCATGGCACCGACAATGCCCTTGACGAAGCGCTGGCGCTGATCCTTCACGCCGTGCACCTGAACCACGATCTGCCGGTCGAGTATCTCGACGCACGCGTGACCGCCGCTGAAGCGGAAGCGATCCATGCGCTGCTCCGTGAGCGTGTGGAACGGCGTGTGCCCGCTGCGTATCTGATCGGCGAGGCGCGGTTCGCCGGCCTCGATTTCTACGTCGACGAGAATGTGCTGATTCCGCGCTCACCGATCGCCGAGCTCATCGCCGAGGGGTTTGCGCCATGGCTGGATGCCGACCATGTCGGCAGTGTGCTGGACCTGTGCTGCGGCAGCGGCTGCATCGGTATTGCCTGCGCGCATGCGTTCCCGCAGGCTCTGGTCGACCTCAGCGACATTTCGTTGGCGGCTCTCGAGGTCGCGGCGCGCAACATCGATCGGCACCATCTCGAGCATCGCGTGCGTGCCCTGCATGCGGACGTTTACGACGGCCTCGACGGCGAGCAGTACGACCTCATCGTCAGCAATCCGCCTTACGTGAGTCGCGCCGAGATGGCGACCTTGCCCGACGAATACCGTCACGAGCCGGAGCTGGCACTCGAGGCAGGTGAGGACGGCATGGACGTCGTCGCGCGGATCCTGGCGGGCGGTGCCGAGTACCTGCGCCCGGGTGGTATCATGGTCGTCGAAGTCGGGGCGAGCGCCGAATTGCTCATCGCGCGCTACCCCGAAGTGCCGTTTCTTTGGCTGGATTTCGAACGTGGTGGAGACGGTGTGTTTCTACTGACCGCCGAGCAGCTCGAGGACCACCGTGATGTATTCGAGGACAACGCAACATGAGTCTGCGCCGCGCGCGAAGCCCCGAAGAGTATGCCGAATGGGTCAAACAGGCGATGTTCGAAGTAGGTGATCTCAAGGATTGTCTGCTGTACGAAGTCGAGGATCTGCAGCGCTTCCCGGCCTACATCGAGCCGCTCGAGGTCAGCATCAAGCAGGTCTACGACGCGATGGTCTCGGGTGTGTACCAATTCGGCCGCGAAGACCTCTCCTTCATGGATGTTTTGCGCCGTCACGAAGACCAGATTCCTTTTCACACGCTGTTGAAACAGATCAACGAAACGCATCGCAAAGGCCTCGACGTCCCCGACGAGGGATGACAGCCTTTTTGACGCATATCAGCACTCGCAAGGGTGCGGGGGGCTAGAATGCCGCGCATGCAACAGACGCTCGTCCTCGATCAGGCGCTGATCGGCCGCTACGATCAGTCAGGTCCGCGCTACACCTCGTATCCCACGGCGGTGCAGTTTCACGAGGGCTTCGGTCCCGAGGAGTATCGCGCGGCGGCACGCGCCAGTAACGCCAGTGGCCGGCCGCTGTCGCTGTACTTCCATATCCCTTTTTGCGACACGGTCTGTTTTTACTGCGCGTGCAACAAGGTGGCGACCAAGGACCGCAGTCGCGCGCAACCCTATCTCGACCGCGTCTACCGCGAGATCGAGATGCAGGCGAGCCTGTTCGACCGCGAACGGCCCGTCGAGCAGCTGCACTGGGGCGGCGGCACGCCGACCTTCATCGCGCCGGAGCAGATGCGTGAACTGATGGCCATGACCGGGCGGCATTTCCGCCTGCTCGACGACGACAGCGGCGAGTACTCGATCGAGATCGATCCGCGCGAGGTGACCGACGAAACCATCGGCCTGCTGCGCGAGATCGGTTTCAACCGCATGAGTCTCGGTCTGCAGGATCTCGACGAGAAAGTGCAGGTCGCGGTGAACCGCATCCAGAGTGCGGAAGAGACGTTCGGGGCGCTGCGTGCCGCGCGCCGCGAGGGCTTCCGTTCCATCAGCATGGATCTGATCTACGGTCTGCCGTTGCAGACACCGGCATCCTTCCTGCGCACGCTGGATCGCGTGTTGGAGGCCGAACCCGACCGCTTGTCGGTGTTCAACTATGCGCACCTGCCGGACAGGTTCAAACCACAGCGCCGTATCAACGAGGTCGATCTGCCGACGCCGGACCAGAAGCTCGAGATCCTGCAGCAGGTCGGCGAGCATCTTGCCGCGGCAGGCTATGTCTATATCGGCATGGATCACTTCGCGCGCCCCGACGATGAGTTGGCAGTGGCTCAGCGTGAGGGTCTGCTGTATCGCAATTTCCAGGGCTACTCGACGCACGCGCATTGCGATCTCGTCGCCCTCGGCGTCACGTCGATCGGCATGGTGGGTAATACCTACGCGCAAAACATGCGCACGCTCGATGAATACTATGCACGCATCGATGCCGGTGAGCTTGCGGTGTTCCGCGGTATCGAGTTGACCCACGACGACGAGCTTCGGCGCGACATCATCACGCAGCTCATCTGTAATTTCGCGCTCGATATGCGCAGCGTTGGAGAACGCTGGAGTATCGATTTCGCCGACTACTTTGCGACCGAACTGACGCGACTCACACCAATGGCGGCCGATGGCCTGTTGCAGGTCGAGGGTGAGCGTATCGACGTGCTGCCCGCCGGGCGTCTGCTCATACGCAACATCTGCATGGTGTTCGATCGCTACCTGGGTGGTGACGGCCAACTCGGCCGATTCTCGAAAGTGATCTGAGATCGGCCGGCTGACATGTCGATCCGATCTGAGCCGGTTTGCCAGTCGCGCGCATTGTTGAGCGTCCGATGATGTTCGAGCCCAGGTCGATTCCCGAGGCCTTTGCCGCGGCGGTTGAACGCTACGGAGCCGCGCCACTGGTCGTCGAAGGCGACCGTGCGCTGAGCTTCGTCGACATTGATAGGCAATCTGACGGCGTCGCTGCGGCATTGATCGCTGCCGGGATCCGGCACGGTGACCGGGTTGCGCTGTATTGTCCAAACGGTGCGGCTTTCGTCAGCGCTTACCTCGGAATCGTCAAAGCCGGCGCGGTCGTGGT
>JAGRHA010000152.1 GCA_020445205.1 Gammaproteobacteria bacterium | reverse complement strand
TGTGCACGAGCCGTTTGTCGCCATGCACCCGGTCGACGCAGAGGCGGCGGGCGTGCACGCGGGTGCCCTGGTCACCGTGGCGAGCGCGTGGGGTGAGGCGATCCTGCGCGTGCGCGTGAGTGAAGAGCAGCAGCCCGGCCACGTGTTCGTGCCCATGCACTGGAATGACCAGTTCGCACCGAGTGCGCGGATCGGTGCCGTGATCAATCCGTTCGTCGACCCGGTCTCGGGTCAACCCGAGTTCAAGCACACGCCCGTGAGGGTCGTGCCGTACCAGGCGAGCTGGTACGGGTTCCTGCTGACGCGGCGCGAAGTCCTGCCGGAACACGCGACTTACTGGTCGAAGGCGCGGCGGTACGGCTTGTGGCACTACGAACTCGCGGGTGAAGTCCTGCCCGCAGACTGGGCCGCTTACGCCCGCTCTGCGATGTGGCCGGCTGCCGACAGCGCGGAGTGGCCCGAGATGCAGGACTCGACGCAGCGCAACTATCGCGGGGCGAGGATCGTCGACGGCCGGCTCGATGCGGTGATCATGATCGGCCCGGATACGGACCTGCCACCGCGCGACTGGCTTGCCGATCTGTTCAAGCGCGAGCGCATCGAACTCAACGAGCGGGCACGCCTGCTGAGCGGTTCGCCGCCGTCGGGGCAACAGGATGCGGGTGCGATCGTGTGTTCGTGCTTCGGCGTCGGGGTGAACACGCTGATCAATGCGATTCGTGATCAACACCTCGTCACGCCCGAGGCGATCGGTGCTGCCTTGGGTGCGGGCACGAACTGCGGTTCCTGCGTGCCCGAGCTGCGACGCCTGATCGCCGACCATCGGCAACGCGCCACGGGGTGAGGTCACACGGGGCGCGTCGCTCAGCACACCGACGCGCGAGGGCGCAAGACGACGACGCCGCACGTCCGACGTTATAGAATCCGCTGCATTCCGGATTCTGCCTGACCCCGTCGTATGTCCATTACTGCACCCGACAACGCCCGATCGCGCACCTGCCAGGCGACTGATGGGGGCCGTGTCGGTGGCTGAACCAACGCCAACGCTGGCGTTCATCGCGGCGTCGGGCACGGGCAAGACCACGCTGCTCACGGCGCTGCTGCCGGCGCTCAAGGCGCGCGGCGTTCGCTGCGCGGTGATCAAACATTCGCACCACGATTTCGCTGTCGACATCCCCGGCAAGGATTCCTATCGCCTGCGCGAGGCCGGCGCACAGCAGGTACTGCTGGCGTCGCCGCACCGGTGGTTCCTGGTCGAGGAAGGCGACGGCGTGACCGAGCCCGCGCTCTCCGACCTGCTCGGGCGGCTGGATCATTCCGCGGTCGACCTGGTCCTGGTCGAGGGTTATTCGCAGGCGTCGGTGGCCAAGATCGAGGTCCATCGACCCGCACGGGGACTGCCGTTGCGATGTGCAGACGATCCCGATGTGATTGCCGTGGCCACCGATGATCCCGGAGCCACACCTTCGACCTTGCCCCTGTTGCCACTCAATGATGTCGATGCTGTCACCGCGTTCGTCTGCGAATGGCTGCATGGCCAGCCTTCCTCGCGCGGACCGGATTGAGGTCCGTCATTGCCGTGGATGCGGCGCTGTCGGTTATGCTCGCCTGTCACCGCTGAGAACGCGGTGTTGGGCAACGGGGAATGCGAGATGGCTGAACAGATACGTCGTGTGAAAGTGTGGGGCGGGTGGTTGCGTCTGGCGCACTGGTCCATCGCGTTGTCGACGCTGTGGCTGGCGGCCAGCGGCTGGCTGGTCGCCCATGCGCCGTCAGTGGCGGCGTCGGCATCCGAGCTGCATTACGTCGGTGCCGGTATCCTGCTGTTCGGTCTCGGATTACGCCTGTTCCTCGGTTTCTTCGGCGCGGGCGCCGAGCGCTTCGAGCACATGCTGCCGACGGCGTCTGAGCTGCGTGGCATGCGCGACAGCGCGTTGTTCTATCTCACGCTGGGCAAGGCGCCACTGCCCAACTGGTTCGCCCACAACCCGCTGTGGAAGCCGGTTTACCTGCTACTGTTGCTGCTGCTCGCACTGCAGGCCCTGGTTGGCTGGTTGATGCCCGATATGCCTTTATTGTGGCGCTTCTATCTGCCACATGTGCATCAGGTATTGGCGACACTGATCGGGATCGTGGTCGTAGCCCATGTGTACAGTGTCGTATTGCAGGACGCCAAGGGGGCGGCCACGGATATCTCGGCGATGATCAACGGGTACCGGCATTTCAACGTCGATCGCGAGGGCCTCGTCAAACCGGATCCGGCCCCCGTGATGGTGTCGCTCGACAGCCTGCGCAAACCACCGTCAGAAGGGCAGCGCTGAACGGCGCAAGGCAACCAGCACGATGTAGCCGAAGCAGGCGAGCGCGGCGACCAGCGCCACGGCACGCTGCTGCCGCGTCCTGCCCAGCCGCAGGGCGACGAAGCCCAGCGCGATGTAGCACAGCAAGGCGATCAGTTTCGCCGCCAGCCAGGGATGGTCGAGCGGGTTGAGGCGCAGGTTGATCGCCATCCACACGCCGCTGACCAGGAGCAGGGTGTCGATCACGTGTGGCCAGGTACGCATCCAACGGCGCCGAAGCAGTGAAGAACCCGCCAGCATCAGGCCGCCGCGCAGCACGAACCCGGTGATCGACAGGGCCACCGTGGCGAGGTGAACGTGTTTAAGGATGGCATGATCGATCATGCGGCAGGCCGTCGCTTCGTCGTGGTCATGGTTCAGTTGTGCTGCTTGATCGCGTTGCGCAGTGCCTCGACGACGGTCTGCAACACCTGGATTCTGGCGAAGCGCTTGTCATTGCCGGCGATCAGGTTCCACGGTGCGTGACGTGCGCTGGTGCGTGCGAGCATTTCGTTCACGGCCTCGCGGTATTCGTCCCATTTTTCGCGATTGCGCCAGTCCTCATCGGTGATCTTGTATCGCTTGTAGGGCGTGTTCTCGCGCGCTTCGAAGCGCGCCAGCTGTTCTTCCTTGCTGATCTGCAGCCAGAACTTCTGCACGATGATGCCGGCCTGGGTGAGCTGCTCTTCGAAGTCGTTGATCTCGAGATAGGCGCGCGCCCAGTTGGCATGGCCGGTGAAGCCCTCGACGCGCTCGACCAGCACACGGCCGTACCAGGAGCGGTCGAATACCGTCATGCGGCCGCCTCGTGGTACGTGGCGCCAGAAACGCCACAGGTAATGATGGGCCTTTTCCTCATCGGTCGGCGCAGCGATCGGTATGACTTCGCGCAGGCGCGAATCGAC
>JAGRHA010000019.1 GCA_020445205.1 Gammaproteobacteria bacterium | reverse complement strand
CTGATCATCCAGTATTCCGCCGCGCCGTGAGTACGGTTCATCGCACTGGTGCGCCAACGACTGTCGCGGTCCGTGTGTTGCCGCGTGGTGTGAGTCCGACACTCTTCGCTCGCTAGGTGCGGCGAGTGTGCGTGGTACATGGCGTGGGTCGCAGCACGTCATCGTATGCGGGCGGGCGTGTCGTACGCCCTGCCTTCTGGATTGCCCAGCGCGGCGGTAGCTGTCCCCGTGTTCTCAGCCGATCGATGCGTCAGCGACGTTGCCGGCATCGATGCCAGCTGGCGGCGCCTGGGCGTCGACGGTGAGTGCGCTGGTTGATACGGGCGAAGAGGTCCGTCCTGCGGTGGTCCAGGATCGCTCGGGCTAGACCGCGACCACGCGATTACGTCCCTCACGTTTTGCGGCGAGCAGGCCCTGATCGGCGCGATGCAGGAGTTTGTCGACGTTGTTGTATGCGCTGTCGCGCTCAGCGACGCCGAGGCTGATGGTGACGTCTATTCTGCCCGCACTGGTCTTCACCGGAGACGAGCTCACCGAGTGGCGCAGGCGCTCCGCAATCTGCAGGCCCTGGTCGAGTTTCGCATCGGGCAACACGATCGCGAATTCCTCGCCGCCGTAGCGTGCAAGCAGATCGCCATCGGACAGTCCGCGCCCGATGCGTCGCGCGACCGCCAGTAACACCTCGTCGCCGACGGTGTGGCCGTAGTGATCGTTGATCGCCTTGAAATTGTCGATGTCGATCATGATGGCGCTCGTAGGTTTCTGTTGACGCACGGTTGTCGCAAGGCGCTTGGCGGCGAAGTCATCGAAGCAACGGCGGTTCAGCAGGCCGGTCAGCGGGTCCTCACTGGCCTCGCGTTGCAGTGTGTGGATCGGTCGCAGCATGATCAGGCCGATCAGGACGACGGCAGTGACGACCAGCAAGCTCATCGCGACACCGAGGAATATGCTCTCGCGCTGGCCCTCGCGGATCTTCTGTGCGAGCTCGTCTTCAGGCGCGTAGACACCCATGATCCAGTGATTGAGTCCGTCAGAAAACAACGGTACGAACATGCTGAGGTAGGGGACGCCGTTCACGTCGAATTTGTCATACACCGTGTCACGCAGGGAGTGCAGGTCAGGGGCGTGGCGCGTGAGTTGAGCGCCGGCGCGCGCGGTAACGGTGTCGAGCTCCTCGATCCGCGTCAGGCGGAGCTTGTTGTCCGGGTCGACGTGCGTGAGGGATTTGTCGTGCGGATGGGCGAGGACGTTGCTCGATGGATCGATGATGAACGCGGCCCCGGAGGTGCCGATGCGCTGTGTCTTGAGAAACTCTGACAGGGCCGACAGGGCGATGTCAGCACCGACCACGCCAATGATGTTCCCGGATTCGTCGCGCACGCCGGCCGCGACGGTCAGGCCAGGCTGCCGGGACGTGTAGAAAATGTAGGGATCGGTCCAAATCTCGCCTTCCGCCGCGACCGCGCGCTTGAACCAGGGCCGCTGACGAGGATCGTAGGCGTCATTTGGATCATTGCGGCGGCCCGTTTCCGTCAAGACGCCGTCGCGATTGATCAGCGCGACGCGATCGTCGCCGCTCTTGTCGTTGTCGATGATCTTGGTGAGGTATCCCGACGCAGGATCCTGCGGGTCGCGTTTGCTGAACACGAAGTTGCCCTTGGGATCGCCGAAGTACAGGCCGTCGATCTGCGGCACCACGCGCAGCTGTGCGAGGAAGAATTGGTCGAGCAGGGTGGCGTCGTCGCTGGGCAGCAGCTTCGCTTCGAACAGATTGCGCGCCAGTATGACCGCATCCTGCGCCTGTCGCAGATAGCCCGCTGCGTTCTCGCGCGTCTCATCGACGACGTTTCTCAACAATTCGTGGCTGTACTCCCTTAACGCACGCTCGGTGGCGAATCGTTGTGATGCGAGTACGGCGAACACCGTCAACACCTCCACCAGGATCAACAGCCCCAGCAGGATGAACAGTACGCCGTAACGTCGTGGCCAGCGATTACTGGCGGGTGTTCGGTCTGCCATCAGTCACATACAGCATTTTTTGGTTTTATCTATACCGGACGCCTACCAGCGGCCGGCACCTTATTCTCGGCAACACAGATGTTCGCCGATTGTGCTTCGCGACGCCAATTTGTCATGTTGGCCATGAGTCCGCGCGCTACGGCCTGGGACTGCCGTTACTGCGGACGCACGGCCGCGAAAGCTTAGCCGCCCGATTCTCCCACGTCACCGGCCACTCCCAAGCCTATGCGCGATGTGTGATCTGGTGCGGCATTCGATCGCGGCGATCGGCGTACTGGTTGTGCGCCTGCGAGCTCCTGGACTCCGAAGGTGGTCTTAATCGGCGGCGGGTATGCGCCCAACTTGAACGGGATTGGCGGTGGCAGCCGACTCGCGGGCCGATATAATGCGTCGCACACACATTTTGAGATCCGCTTTACCGCATGGTCTCTTCACGTGATCTTTCGTAGGCAGGATTTCGCCATTAAGCAAAACCTCTGCCGATTCAGATAATTAGCCGCAAATCATTGCTTTAAAAGGGAAAGCACGACGCGTGCCTGAACGCATTTACGCCGATTTTTCCGCCCCCATCAGGGACGAAACAGGGACTGTTTTGCTACTCTTTGTGCATGGACAGATACCAGCTCGCGAGAGAAATCGCCAAGCTAACGCATGAGGCGACGGGGCTTGTT
>JAGRHA010000151.1 GCA_020445205.1 Gammaproteobacteria bacterium | reverse complement strand
GTGCACGGCTTCCCGCAACGCGCTCGTCGTTCACATAGGTGCCGTTGTTGCTGCCCGGATCGGTCACCCAATAGGCACCGTCACGCCAATCGATGAAGGCATGCGCACGGCTGATGACATCGCGCGGGATGTGCACGGTCACCACATTGGCCGTATCCGCAGCAGGCGCACGACTGATGCGCACCATCTTGTGGTCCAACGAATAGCTACGACGACCGGAAATCCCGCGGATATCGATGAGCCGGGGACCGCCGTGGTCGACGTCGATCGCACTCTTGGCCGTCACGCGACGTCGCCACACATAGCTGATCGACGCTGCCGTGAGAATCAGCAAGACGATTGAATAACCGAGCGCACGCCATGTCGCGTTATTGCTCCATCCCCGCGACAACCCATGCACGACACCGCCAACCCCCTCACCGGCCACCGCCAGTGCCGTCACCGGACCTGCCGCCGGCGCGGGCAGGCTCTCCAGTGCCACGACCGGATCGGGCGACGCGGGATTCCGCCAGTCTGCAGCGCCGTTCAACGCCGCTGCGGGTCGTGGCAACGTGGCGGACGGCGGGGTCAGCTGTCGTGGCGCCTCGGCAACGGCTTTATCCGCCGTCGTCGATGTCAGCCGCTGGGCGAAGATCGCCAGCAGGTTGCCGAGCTGGCCGGCATCGTCCGCCACTGCGGCCGAGCCCCCGGTCCGTTCTGCCAGCGCCGCGCCCATGGCGACGTCAGCACGCGCACCGATCGACAGACTGTCCACGCGGACGCCGGCGGCAGCCGCTTTGTCCGTGAGCACCTCGATGGCCCACTGCCTGAACGCCTCGTCTTTGGACACATTGCCGACATCGATGGGAGTGGCGTGCAGCAGCAGGATCACGCGCTGTGCGGCGGCAACCGAATCGCGCGTCAACGCATAGATCGCACGCTCGAGACCTGCTGCACTGTTGCTGCGCGTCGCCGTCCGCTGCAGTGTGGCGAGCGCGGCGGCAACTTGGTCCCTGCCCATCGCATCAAGGGGAGTCAATGGCACACGCGCCGTTGCCAGGTCATCGAATGCGACCACCGCGACACGCGCGTCGACGCCGAACCGGTCGAGAAAGGCTGCGCAAAGTGCCGGCAGGCGACGTGCCGGGTCGACGGCATCCAGTGCAGCAGAATCGTCGATGACGAGCACCAGATCGAGCGCTGCCGACGGGGCCGCCGCAAGGCAGAGTCCCGGCAGCATCGCCAGCCACAACGACAGCACAGCCGCCGTGACCACCGATCGAAAACTGAAACGCGTTACCACCATGTCGCATGCTTCCGGGCGGGAACACCCCGCCATCACCGCCGCCCCAAGTTGGCAGGAACCCAGGAGCGCCGGTTACGCTACGCGCTGAGAACCATGCCATGCGCAGCCGGCATCGTTTGATTAACTATAGAATAACGAATGTTTCGTTCGTCACGCAGCACGCCGCCGGACAGCCCCGGGCCACGCGCACGGCCAATCAATGACTTGCGGTCGCTACCGCGCCGCGCCTACAACAACCGCCGAATCGGCCTACAAACCCATCGGTACCGCCCTACGGCCGCAACCGGCCTGCCGACGCCCCATGCCATGACATTCGATAGCACACGCACCTTGCTGGCCGCCACGATCATCGGCTTGTCCGTTGCAATGGGCGCATGCGCGCTGCGCCCCGGAGAGCAGTTCGATGCCCTCGCGGTACGGCACGGTATGGCGTCATCCGTTATCCAGGGGACGCAGTTCAAGCACCGTATCGTACGCAAACCGGGAGCTCCCGACCCCACCCGGCTGCACGTGTATCTGGCCGGCGACGGCTCGCCTTGGCGCCACAGGCAGCGCGTGGCAGCCGACCCGACAGCGCGCGAACCGATCGCTCTCAAGCTGATGCTCAATCATCCCGGCGCCGCCTTTTACCTTGGCAGGCCCTGCTATCACCAGGTCGATACCGCACCGCCCTGCGACAGTGGCTACTGGACGAACGCACGCTACAGCGGCACAGTGGTCGAGAGCATGGCAGCTGCATTGGCACAACTGCGCAGGGAATACGGCAGCTCCTCCGCGGTAACGCTTTATGGCTACAGTGGCGGTGGCGCGCTGGCCATGTTGCTTGCGCAACGGGTCGACGCCGTCGACCGGGTCGTCACCGTGGCCGCGAACCTGGATACCGATGCGTGGACGAGACTGCATGACTACAGCCCACTGACGGCGTCGCTGAATCCGGCGTTGCAAGGACCACTGCCGCACCGGGTCGAGCAGTTGCACCTTGCGGGTGACAACGACGACACGGTGCCGGCGACCTTGATAGCACGAGCACTGCAACGCCAGTCCGCGGCCACATTCGCGATCGTCAACGGTTTCGACCACCATTGCTGCTGGGAGACGATCTGGCCGGCCGTCGTCCGCGCCGCGCGGCATCCGCAAGACGCCTGTAGGCAACTGCAACAGGCGTCGGCGCTTACGCATTGCAGCCGTGTGAATGGCAGCGATTGATTTCGGCTGACGCAACGGGTCATTGATGATTTCGGGAAAGCAGAGAACCGCGTGAATATTCCCGGCTATACGATCACATCCGTGTTGGGTGAAGGTGGCATGGCCACCGTGTACCTTGCCGAACAGCTGTCGCTGAATCGCGAAGTCGCGTTGAAGATCATGTCGCCCCGGC
>JAGRHA010000150.1 GCA_020445205.1 Gammaproteobacteria bacterium | reverse complement strand
GGGAACTTTTTCTCAACGGTTGCGAGAGGCGCCACCTAAGCTAACGCCGGATGACCTGCGCAGTGATTTGCACGGATCAGATGGCGCGGCGTGCCTGACTCTTGTCACTGCCCTGGCGAGCCTCTTTCTCCAGCTTCTTGCGAATCCGCTGACGCTTGAGGTTGGACAGGTAGTCAACGAAAAGTTTGCCGTCGAGGTGATCGATCTCGTGCTGAATGCACACCGCCAACAGACCGTCGACATCCATCTCAAACGGCTGGCCATCACGATCGAGGGCGCGCACGCGGATACGCTCGGCACGCTTGACTGTCTCATAGATACCCGGCACCGACAGACAGCCTTCGTCCATCTGCTCCTCACCTTCCTTTGTCAGGATCTCGGGGTTGATGAGTGCCAGGGGCTGGCTGTGGTCTTCGGAGGTATCGACGACGATGACGCGGCGCGGGTCGTTGACCTGGATCGCGGCCAGACCGATGCCCGGGGCGTCATACATGGTCGCGAACATGTCGTCGACCAACTGGCGCACGCCAGCGTCGACCGCGTCCACGGGCTTGGCGACATGACGCAAGCGCGCATCGGGAAAGTGCAGAATGTCGAGAATTGCCATGGTTACGCTCGTGTCGTGTTGTCCGGGTCCAACAATCACCGCCATGCGGCTGTTTGCGCTAGAATTTCAGCGTTTCGCCGGGGCCCTGGATCAAGAAATTAAAGACTGGGCCCATAGAGGCCGTAAATAATAACCCAAACGTGGTCTTTTTGACCGCTCGGAAGCTGCAACTGCGCCAAGGGAAATCCATGTTTAAATCCTGCAAAAGCTTGATTCTGTTGCTGTGTTGCGCGCTGGCAATGCCGTTGGCGCTGGCCGACGAGCTGCTGCGGGCCGGCCATCCAGACCGCTACACCGTGGTCCGCGGGGACACCCTGTGGGACATCGCCGGCCGTTTCCTGCGCAGCCCCTGGCGCTGGCCGGAGATCTGGCATGTCAATCCGCAGATCGCGAACCCGCACCTGATCTATCCCGGCGACGTGCTGGAACTCGTCTACATCGACGGCCGGCCGCAGCTGCGTCTGCGCCGCGGCACGGTGAAGCTGTCGCCCAGCGTCCGTTCCACGCCGTGGGATGGCGCCATCCCGACGATTCCTGTCGACGCCATCGGACCGTTCCTCACACGGCATTCCGTGCTGAGCCAGGGTGAACTCGACAACGCGCCGTACATCGTCGACTTTGCCGACGAACACATCCTCGGCGGCGCCGGACAGAAGGCCTACGTGCGCAGCATCGAAGACGGCAACCACGTGAAGTACGAGATCGTACGTCCCGGCATTGCCTACAAGGACGGCGACACGGGCGAGATCCTCGGCTACGAGGCTGAGTACATCGGCAGCAGCGAACTGCAACGCACCGGTGACCCGGCGACCATCTTCATCAACAGCACCGAACGCGAAGCGGTCATCGGCGACCGTGTGGTCAAGGCCGGCGAAGACAAGGCGACGGCCAACTTCACGCCGCACGCGCCGGGCATGCCGACCGAAGGCAACATCATCTCGGTGATCGGCGGCGTCAATCAGATCGGCCAGTACAACGTCGTGGTCATCGACCGCGGCCTCGCCGACGGCATCGACGCCGGCACCGTGCTGCGCATTGACCAGCGCGGTGAAACGATTCGCGATGTCGTCACCCCCGATTCGCGCGACACGGTCAAGCTGCCCGACGAAGAGGCGGGCCTCATGATGGTGTTCCGTACCTTCGACCGCGTCAGCTTCGGCCTCATCATGCACGCCACGCGCGTCATGCACGTCGGTGATAAGGTGCGCAATCCCTGACACCCCGCCCAAGTGAGGTTGAATGGACTCAACCCCATCCGACGAGATCGCTGCCTGGTGCGCACTTCTGCGCGCACCGGGTGTCGGCAGCCAGACCCTCAATCCGCTTCTGACCTCCGGGCGCAGTGCGCGCGAGCTCATCGAGCGGCCACCGCGTGACGTCGATGGCCCATTGCGTGACTACCTGCGCAGCCCCGATCGCGCGGGTGCCGACGCCGACATGGCGTGGCTGGCACAGCCGCGCAATCACCTGCTGACGATCACCGACCCCGACTATCCGCGACGGCTGCGTGAGCTGCCGAACCCGCCCACGGCGCTGTTCCTGCACGGCGACGCCGAGCTGTTGCAGACACCGCAACTGGCGATCGTCGGCAGCCGCAACCCGAGCACGGGCGGGCGCAACACCGCGCGCGAATTCGCCGCCCATCTTGCGCGCTGCGGCCTGGTCGTCGCCAGCGGCCTCGCCGCCGGTATCGACAGTGCTGCGCACGAAGGCGCGCTCGACGCCGACGGGCTCACGCTCGCGGTCACGGGCACCGGGCTCGATCGCGTGTACCCCGCACGCAACCGTGAACTCGCCCACCAGATCGCGACAAACGGCCTGCTGCTGTCGGAATTCCCTACCGGTACGCCGCCATTGCCCGCCAACTTCCCGCGTCGCAACCGCATACTCGCGGGCCTGACACTGGGCACCCTGGTGGTCGAGGCGGCGCTCAACAGCGGCTCGCTGATCACCGCACGCCACGCAGCGGAATACGGCCGCGAGGTATTCGCGATCCCCGGCTCCATCCACAACCCGCTGGCGCGCGGTTGTCATGCCCTGATACGCGATGGCGCCAAACTCGTCGAAACGGCCGATCACGTGCTCGAGGAACTCGCGCCATTGCTGCCCGGCGCGCAGCAGGCGATTGCGCTTCGCAGCAGCGAGCCGCCCGCCGCGCAAAACGCCACGGATCCGCAACATGCGGCACTGCTCGAGGCCATGGGTTTCGACCCCGTGACCACCGACGAACTCGTTGTGAGAACAGGCTTCCCGGTTGCGGAAGTCTCGTCAATGTTGCTGTTGCTCGAACTGCAAGGTCATGTATTATCGGGCGCAGGTGGATTGTTCACACGAGTCGGAAAAATCCCATAGTGAACCCTTACCCCGCCGTAACAGGCCCTGCACAGGGACGCACCCCGCCGTCCTCCGTGGCCTCCGTTTCCCCGTCTGGAACGCAGCCGTGAACGAAAACGTCATCGACGTCCTGATCTACATCTACGAGAACTACATGGATGCGGAGGAGTCGGCGCCGACCGACCAGATCCTGCTCGAAGAGGAGCTGGTGCAGGCCGGATTCCCGCAGGGCGAGATCAAGAAGGCGTTCAACTGGCTCGACGAACTCGCCTGGCGTCAGGGCAGCATGGCCTATGCCGATGCGCAGCCGAACCGCTCGATGCGTATCTACAACGAGCGTGAGCAGCAGCGCATCGATCTCGAGATCCAGGGCATGCTGCTGTACCTCGAGCAGACGGGTATTCTCGATCCGATGAGCCGCGAGCTCGTGATCGAACGCATCATGGCGATCGAGACCGAAGAGCTGTCCGCGGACGACGTCAAGTGGATCGTGCTGCTGGTGCTGTTGAACCAGCCAGGCCAGGAAAACGCCTTCGCGCTGATGGAAGAACTCGTCTACAACGGCGAACCGCTGTACCTGCACTGAACACGCGCGCCGAGGCGCACTCCGCGTCGCCACTTTGGCGCGCTGGGCTTGACACCCTCCCTCGACGCCGGCTATCCGTATAAAAAGCGGAGCCGTCGGACGGCCCCGCAGATCCCAGTCACGGAATGCTTCCGGCCCGTGCCCCGCAGGTGCGGGTTTTTTTGACAGAGCAGTAGCACAAACGATGAATCTGGTAATCGTCGAATCGCCGGCCAAAGCCAAGACGATCAAGAAGTACCTCGGCAAAGATTTCGAGGTGCTGGCGTCGTATGGCCATGTACGTGATCTGGTGCCGAAAGAAGGTGCGGTCGACCCCGACAGTGGCTTCGCCATGAAGTACCAGGTCATCGACCGCAACGACAAACACGTCAAGGCGATCACGACCAAGCTCAAGAATGCCGAGGCGCTGTACCTGGCGACCGACCCCGATCGCGAGGGCGAAGCGATCTCGTGGCACCTGTACGAGCTGCTCAAAGGCAAACGCGCACTCAAGGACAAGCCCGTGCATCGGGTCGTGTTCAACGAGATCACGAAGAAGGCCGTGCAGGACGCCGTGGCGCACCCGCGCGACCTGTCGATGGACCTGGTCAACGCACAGCAGGCACGCCGCGCACTCGATTACCTCGTCGGCTTCAACCTGTCGCCGTTGCTGTGGAAGAAGGTGCGGCGCGGGCTCTCCGCAGGACGCGTACAGAGTCCCGCCCTGCGCCTGATCTGCGAGCGCGAAGACGAGATCGAGGCGTTCAAGGCACGCGAGTACTGGACCATCGAAGCCGACACCGAGAAAGGCGGCCAGGCATTCGTCGGCAAACTCACGCATTTCGCCAACGACAAGCTGAGCCAGTTCTCGATCACCGACGGCGAGCGCGCCGCCGAGGTCGAGCAGGCATTGAGCAGGGCCGCCGACGGCCATCTCGACGTCGTCAAGGTCGAGAAGAAGCAGCGCAAGCGCAACCCGGCGGCGCCGTTCACCACGTCGACACTGCAGCAGGAGGCCGCGCGCAAGCTCGGCTTCACCGCGCAGCGCACGATGCGTGTCGCGCAGCAGCTGTACGAGGGCGTCGACATCGGCAGCGGCGCCGTTGGCCTGATCACCTACATGCGTACCGACTCGGTGAACCTTGCCGACGAGGCGCTCACCGAACTGCGCGGCTTCATTGCCGAGCGCTACGGCAAGGACCAGCTGCCGAAGGCGGCGCGTCACTTCAAGACCAAGGCGAAAAATGCACAAGAGGCGCACGAGGCGATCCGGCCGACCTCGGCGCTGAACACGCCCGAAGACATCGCGGCACACCTCGACAAGGACCAGCTCAAGCTCTACAGCCTGATCTGGAAGCGCACCGTGGCGTGCCAGATGATCCACGCGACCATCGACACCGTCGCGGCCGATCTCGGCGCCGGCGACGGCAACCTGTTCCGCGCAACCGGATCGACCATCGCGAGTCCCGGCTTCATGCAGGTGTACTTGGAGGGCAAGGACGACGCCAAGCCCGGCGACGACGACGAGAAGATGCTGCCGCCGTTGAGCGAGGGCGAACGTATCCGTCTGCTGCAGATCCGCAGCGAACAGCATTTCACCGAGCCGCCGCCGCGCTACAGCGAGGCGAGCCTGGTCAAGGCACTCGAAGAGTTCGGCATCGGCCGCCCATCGACCTACGCGTCGATCATCTCGACACTGCAGGATCGCGAATACGTCGAGATGGACAAGAAGCGCTTCATCCCGACCGACGTCGGCCGCGTGGTGAACAAGTTCCTGACCAACTACTTCACGCAGTACGTCGACTACGACTTCACCGCACGTCTCGAGGACGAACTCGATGCCGTGTCGCGCGGCGAGGAAGAATGGATTCCGCTGCTCGAGAAGTTCTGGCAGCCGTTCAAGGACCGCATCGACCACACCCAGGAGAACGTGCAGCGATCCGACGTCACGCAGGAGAAGATCGACGAGGCCTGCCCCAAGTGCGGCGGCCAGCTCGCCAAACGACTTGGGCGCAACGGCGTGTTCATCGGCTGCACCAACTATCCCGAGTGTGACTACACGCGTAATCTCGACGACAACGGTGCGGCCTCGGCCGAGCCCGAGAAGGTCGGACGCGACTGCCCCGAGTGCGGCTCGGAGCTGGTGTTCAAGCAAGGCCGCTATGGCCGCTTCATCGGCTGCTCCGGCTACCCGAAATGCCGCTACATCGAGCCGCTCGAAAAACCCAAGGATACCGGCGTCACCTGCCCCAAGTGCCACAAGGGCACGCTGATGCAACGCAAATCGCGGCGCGGCAAGGTGTTCTACTCGTGCTCGGCGTATCCCAAGTGCGACTACGCGGTATGGAACGAGCCGGTTGCCGAACCCTGCCCGAGCTGCGGTTGGCCGATCCTGACGATCAAGACGACCAAGCGCAGCGGCACGCAGAAGGTCTGTCCGCAACAGGAGTGCTCGTTCGTCGAGGCCTACGAAGCACCCGCCGAATCCGCCGACGAGTGACGCGGTCGTCGCAGCCGGTGACCGCGTTCAGCCCCCACCGCCTGCGCCTCGCCGCACGCACCCTGCGTGCCGGTGGCGTGATCGCCTATCCCACCGAGGCGGTGTTCGGCCTCGGCTGTGACCCGCTCAACCGCGATGCCGTCATGCGGCTACTGCACATCAAGCAGCGTCCCGTCGCCAAGGGCCTGATTCTGATCGCCAGCGAGTTCGCGCAACTGCGCCCCTACGTGCAGACACCTGACGCCGCGCTACAACGCCGACTCGAGGCCGACTGGCCGGGACCGGTGACCTGGCTGCTTGCGGCGCGTGCGGAAACGCCGCGCTGGTTGCGCGGTACGCACGACAGCATCGCGGTGCGCGTCACCGCACATCGCGGCGCTGCGGCACTGTGTGACGCGTTCGGCGGCGCGCTGGTATCCACCAGTGCCAACCTGCGCGCACGACCACCTGCACGCTCGGCGCTGCAGGTGCGCCGGCGTTGTCCCGGCGTCGACCTGATCCTCAACGGGCCGACCGATGGTCGCCGCCGCCCCAGCGAGATCCGTGATGCACGCAACGGTGAATTGATCCGCCCTGGCTGACCTGCGCAGCCCGCCGCCGATGGTGGGTGCGACAGGTGACTGCCGCCGCATCAAGGTTGAGACCGCGGCACCCTGTCTGTTCAAATGGCACGATCGTCACCGCCGCGGCCAATCCGATCCCATGAATGACACGCCCGATGCAAACGCCGTCAAAGAGTATCTGCTCGACCTGCAGGAGCGCATCTGCGCGGCCCTGGCGGACGAAGACGGCGATCCCTTCCGTGAAGACAGCTGGCAACGTCCTGGCGGCGGAGGCGGCCGCTCACGGGTACTCGAGAACGGTCAGGTGTTCGAAAAGGCCGGCGTCAACTTCTCGCACGTGTTCGGAGACGGCCTGCCGCCGTCGGCGACCGCGCAGCGCCCGGAGCTGGCGGGGCGCGGCTTCCAGGCGATGGGCGTTTCGCTGGTGATCCATCCGCGTAATCCGCGTGTACCGACTTCGCACGCCAACGTCCGCTTTTTCATCGCCGAGAAAGACGGCGCCGAACCCGTATGGTGGTTCGGCGGTGGCTTCGACCTCACCCCCTACTACGGCAACCGTGCCGACGTGCGCCACTGGCACGCGACCGCGCGCGAGGCCTGCGCACCGTTCGGCGATGAGGTGTACCCGCGATACAAGCAATGGTGCGACGAGTATTTCCATCTGCGCCACCGCGACGAACCGCGTGGCGTCGGCGGGTTGTTCTTCGACGACCTCAACGATTGGGGCTTCGAACGCTCGTTTGCGTTCATGCGCAGTGTCGGCGATCACTACGTGCCGGCCTATCTGCCGATCGTGCAACGACGCCGTGAAGATGCCTTCGGCGAGCGCGAGCGCGAGTTCCAACTGTATCGACGCGGACGTTATGTCGAGTTCAACCTGGTCTACGACCGCGGCACCATCTTCGGCCTGCAAACCGGCGGCCGCACCGAGTCGATCCTGATGTCGCTGCCGCCGCTGGTGTCGTGGCGCTACGACTGGCAACCGGCACCCGGCACAGAGGAGGCCGAACTCTATGATGTCTACCTCAAGCCACAAGACTGGCTCGCCGACACGCCCTGATGCCGCATCCGACGTCGTAACCGTCGTGCGCGACAAGTGAGATCGGGAAGCAGCCGGCATTGCCGTTAGGCACCACGAACGCGGTTCCCTGCGACGGTCAAAAAACAGGGCCTACCGCGGGGAGAGCGGAGGCCCCTAAGTTGAGCGCGTTGTTGGTGCGCCAGAGGAGGTTGACCCGTGACACCTGGGTGTCACGATGCCATCGCCATAATCATCAGCGGCCACGTCAGGCGCGACCTGAGCAATTGATTATCGGCGTTCCCAAGCACCACCGTGTGCCGTTTCAACCGGCCAGATGCTCGTCGAGCCATTGCTCGATCCAGTGTGCCGGGCGTGCACCGCTGAAGCGCGCCAGCTCATCGCCGTCGCGCAGCAGCATCACGGTCGGGAAACCGCGCACCTGGTAGCGTCCGGCGAGTTTCATGTTCTCGCCTTCGTCGACCTCGACCTTGGCCAGTCGCACACGACCGGCGAAATCACCAATCACCTTCGCCAGATGCGGCGCGACGGCGTGGCACGGCGCACACCAATCGGCCCAGAAATCGACCAGCACCGGCGTCGTGTGCGAGGACTTGATGACACGTTGCTCGAAGTCCTCGAGGTCGACATTGAAGATCAGCCCGTCACCCATCTTCAACGCCCCTCGGCCTTGGCGACCGCCTGGCGCAGGGCCTCGGCGATCGTATCCTCGACCTCCTGCGCCACCGCGAGTGCCGGGCTGCCGGCCGCGATCGTCGTCGGACGTGCGAACAGAATGCGCGTCACGCCATCCTTTTCCACCAGGTTGACCCGCAACGGGCACAACGCGAGCAGATCCGGATCGGCATTGCCCATCTGGTTCGCGTACCAACCGTTGCAGACCACGATACTGCGGATTGCCTGCAGGGCGTTGCGGTTGTAGTCGTCGCCCCAGCGCTCGGCGAATGCCGCCAGGTTGCTGCCGAGATCGGCCTCGAACACGACCCAGAAGCGCGCCTCCTCGAGCGCGGCGTAGACCGCGGTGTAGGTGGCGTCCATCGACGCCCGGGCGTCCAGGCGCAATACGCCCGGCGGTGCGGCCTGCACCACGCCACCGAGCAATAACAGCAGGGCGAACAGATACTTCTTCATCGCGTGGTCTCCTAGTGCGAAGCGCGCGATTGTAACCCGCGGCGGCAACCCGGCGGAGCCGCATGCTTTGTCAGTTTGCGCATCTGCCAGTAGCATTGGCGCCCTATCCGACTACACCGGCACCAGCATGACCGCGCAGCCCGTACGAATCGCTACCCGCAAATCCCCACTCGCCATGTGGCAGGCCGAACATGTCGCCGCGGCGTTGCGGCAGGCGCATCCGGGTCTTGCCGTCGAGATCCTCGGCATGACCACGCAGGGCGACAAGATCCTCGACACACCGCTGGCAAAGATCGGTGGCAAAGGCCTGTTCGTCAAAGAACTCGAACAGGGCATGCTCAACGGCGAAGCCGATATCGCCGTGCATTCGATGAAGGACGTGCCGGTCGAATTGCCCGAGGGCCTGCACCTGGCCGTGATACTCGAACGCGAGGATCCGCGCGACGCCTTCGTGTCCAACCATCACGCCAGCCTGGTATCGCTGCCCGAGGGTGCGCGTGTCGGCACGTCGAGCCTGCGTCGGCAATGCCAGCTCGCCGACCGCCGTCCCGATCTCGAGATCGTGCCGCTGCGCGGCAACGTCAACACACGGCTGCGCAAACTCGATGACAGCGAGTACGACGCCATCATCCTCGCGGCGGCGGGCCTGCTGCGCCTGGGATTCGCCGAGCGCATCCGCAGCTTCATCGACACTGACGACAGTCTGCCGGCGATCGGCCAGGGCGCCATCGGCATCGAATGCCGCAGCGACGACGCCCGCATCAACGCATTGCTGGCGCCGCTGCACCATGCCGACACCGCTGCCTGCGTGCGTGCCGAACGCGCGATGAATCACCGCCTGGAAGGCGGTTGCCAGGTCCCGATCGGTGGGCATGCAACACTCGCCGATGGCGAGCTGTTCCTGCGTGGACTGGTCGGTACGGTCGACGGCAGCGAGATCGTGCGTGCAGAGATCCGCGGGCCACAGGCGCAGGCGGAACAGCTCGGCAAGTCCCTGGCCGAAGAACTGCTCGAACACGGGGCGGCGCAGATTCTGCGCGAGCTGTACGCCGACGCCTGACACGCCGCCGTGCCGACAAACACGCCTCCGTGCAACCTTGGCGGCCTGAGCGTGCTGGTCACGCGACCGGCCCATCAGGCCGAACAGCTGTGCGAGATGATCGAGCAGGCGCACGGCCGCCCCGTGCGTTTTCCCGCCATGGAGATCCTCGGCCCGGCCGACAAGCACGCCACACGCCGGCAACTCGATACGGCCCGTCATGCCGACCTGCTGATTTTCGTCAGCGCCAACGCCGTGCAGTACGCGTTTCCACTGCTACCCGATCAGCTACCGTTCGACATCGACGTTGCCGCGGTCGGCAACGCCACCGCGCGTGCACTCGCTGATGTCGGCCTCGATCCCACGCTGGTGCCGCAGCGCATGGACAGCGAGGGTCTGCTCGCGCTGCCGGCGCTGCGGGCGGTGCAAGGCAAGCGGGCGATCGTGCTACGCGGCAACGGTGGCCGTGAACTGCTCGCCGAGACGCTGCGCGAGCGTGGCGCCGAGGTCATGCAGGTCGAGGTCTACCGGCGCAGCCTGCCCGACCGACCGGCGGCCGTGGCCAATCTCATCAGCCACTGGCTACGCCTGGTCCAGGTGGTTACCGCCAGCAGCAACGCGATTCTCGACAACCTGTTCACGTTGCTGGGTGACGACGGCGCCGAACTGCTTCGCGACACCCCACTCGTGGTGGTGAGTCAACGCATGGCCGAACACGCCACGACCCGTGGTTGCCGCCACGTACACGTCGCGAGCGCGGCCACCGATGCCGAGGTGCTGGCGGCATTGTGCGAGGTCAACGAAGATGTCGCCTGAACGGCAGCTTTGCTAGTCTTAGCCTGACCGGAAACGACCCCCAACACGACGCACGCGGCCAATCAGTTCGTATGAGTGAAGAAGACCCGAAACCAGGCGTCGTCATCGACGTGACCCCGGAGCAGGAGAACGACGCCACCGAGCGCGCGGAAGATGCCGCCGGCAACGCGTCGCCCGACAGCGCGACCACACGCCCACAACCATCGCCGAAAGGCGGACTCGGTGCCCTGCTGCTCGCGCTGTTGGCGCTGGTCGCAGTGATCGTCGCCGGCGTGTTCGGTTACCGCTACTGGACCGAGCTCGCGAGCGAGCTCGCCGCCATGGACATGCGTGTACGCGACACCGCGCAGCAGCAGCAACAGTTGCAACAGGCGCTGGGCGACGCGACATCGGCGCTCAAGCAACAGGAATCGTCGCTCGGTGAGCAGCGCGACGTGTTGGCGCAGCAACGACTGGCGGTCGACGAGGCACGCAACGCCTTCAAACTGCAGGAGCAGAAGCTGTCCGACGAGAACGTGCGCCTGCAGGAACGCGAAGGCGAGCTGCGCGCCGCGGTCGCCGACGTGCATCGTCGCGTCGGTCGCTCGGGCACGCAATGGATCATCGCTGAGGCCGAGTATCTGCTGCGTATCGCCAACCACCGGCTCAACCTCGCGCGCGACACCGATACCGCACGTGTGGCACTCGAGCTCGCCGACCAGCGCCTGCGCGACACGCGTGACCCGGGCTGGGCCGGCGTGCGCGAAATGATCGCGCGCGAAATCGCCCGTCTCTCCACCTTCGACGCACCCGACAGTGCCGGCCTCTCGGCGCGGCTGTCGGCGCTGATCGAGCAGATCCCGCAGCTCAAGATCGCGCGTGCGACCATCGGCCCTGAACGCACGCTGCCCGAGCGCGTCGCGCGCGAACCCGACGAACGCAGCTGGCAGACCCTGCTCGACGACCTGTGGGCGGGATTCAAAGACTCGGTGCGCATCCGCGAGCGCGACAAACCCGTGCAGGCCATGCTCGCACCGGAGAGCCAGTTCTTCCTCTACGAGAACCTCAAGCTGCATCTCGAAGCCGCGCGACTCGCCGTGGCGCGCAACGACACTGCACTGTTCCGCGAAAACCTCGACACCGCCAATGACTGGCTCGGACGTTACTTCGAGCCCGGCGACGCGACGGCCGGCGCACTGCGCAGTGCGATTGCCGAGATGAAGGATGTCGACCTGCGTCCCGCGCTACCGGACCTGAGCCAATCGCTGCGCGCACTGCAGGCACGCAAGCAGCTGCTCGACGACGTGGCGCCTACGACATCGGCCGTGGCACCGGCGGCGCAGGGTGGGGTCGAGTCGCAATGAGATCATTGCTCAAGATCTGGTTGTTCGTGTTGGCCGGTGCCGGTATCGGCGTCGTGCTCAGCCACGACTCCGGCTATGTGCTGATGTCGTTCGGCAAGTACACGGTCGAGATGAGCCTGGCCCTGCTGTTGTTGTTTGTCGCCGCACTGTTCGGGGCGTTGTATTTCGGCATCCGCCTCGTCGTGCGCACGCTGCATCTGCCGCAGGACGTGCGCGACTGGAAACAACGTCGCGGTTCGCGACTGGCGCAGCAGGCGATGACGCGCGGTCTGCTCGAGATGTCGGAAGGCAACTGGCGCGGTGCCGAGAAACGCCTGGTGCGCTTCGCCGACCGCTCCGAGACGCCGCTGCTCAATTACCTCGCGGCTGCACGCGCAGCGCAGCTGCAGGGTGCCCACGACCGCCGCGATGTGTACATCCGGCTGGCCCACGAGACCATGCCGTCGGCCGACGTCGCCGTGAGCCTGACGCAGGCCGAGCTGCAGCTCGCAGACCACCAGCTCGAGCAGGCACTCGCCACGCTGAAGCACCTGCGCAGCGTCGCGCCAAAGCACAACTACGTGCTGCGCCTGTTGCGCCGGCTGTACGAGCAGCTCGGTGACTGGGAGCATCTGCGCGAACTCTTGCCCGAATTGCGCCGGCGAAAGGTCGACGACGAGGCCGACCTGCACCGGCTCGAAATCCGCACCCATCGCGCCCTGCTCGAGCAGGCGTTTCTCGGCCGCGATGAGCGCCGTCTCGGCATCGCTTGGGCCGATGTGCCACGCAACCTGCGCGATCATCCGCAGATCCTCGGCGACTACGCGGGCTACCTGCAGGAGTTCGGACAGGATCACCGTGCCGAGCAACTGCTGCGCGACGCCCTGCGCAAACAGTGGGATGCCGACCTCGTCGAGGCCTATGGTCTGCTCGACAGCGCCGAACCCGGCAAGCAGCTGTCGCAGATGGAGCGCTTCCTCGCCGACCACCCCGATGACCCGACGCTGTTGCTGACACTCGGGCGCCTGAGCCTGCGCGCGCAGCTGTGGGGCAAGGCACGCGGATACCTCGAGGCCTGCATCGGCCGCAATGGGCCGCCGCAGGCATATCGCGAGCTCGGCCAGCTGCTGGAACGTATGCACGAACCCGACAAGGCGATCGATATCTACCGCAAGGGGTTGTCGGGCACGGGTGGTCCGGAGCCCGTACCTCTGCCGCACGACATCGGCAAGAACAAGGCCAATCGGCCAATGCTCGACGAGCAGCGCATGACGCCGCCTTCGCACACCCTCGGCGAAGATCCCGAGCCCTCGACCTGAAGCTGCATCACGCTGCGGCCGCGGTGCACGACACGACGCCTGCGCCAGCAGCCCGGTCGGTTGCGCAACAACACGCGGCAGGCGGAATGGAGTGTGCCGCGCGTCGTCCAGGTGTGACCGGCAGTGCAGTCGCCAAGGCGATAACACTTACCAGGCGACGGCCACCGGAATAAGCGTGCGACCAGATCACGGGCAGCGGCGTCGAACGGGCAAGGAAGGTGGCGGCGTTACGTCACCTGACGGCCGCCGCCACGGCGCACACCGCGTGTGAACAGGTGCTAGTCGGCGGCCTTGTCGCGCGTGTCTTCGGCGTACTCGAACGAGTCGTAATGCATGTGCTGCTCGGGCATGCCAGCGGTGCGAAATGCGTCGCGCGCCGCGTTGATCATCGGCGGCGGCCCCGCCATGTACAGATCCGTGTCGGCGAGATCGGCAAAATCGGCGAGAACCGCTTCGTGTACCCAGCCGGTGCGTCCCGACCAGTCGCCATCCGGCTCGGACAGCACGGGCACGAAGTGGAAGTTGGGGTGTTCGCGCATCCATTCCCGCGGAAGCTCGGGCAGGTAGAGATCGTCCTGCGAGCGCACCCCCCAGTAGAGATGAATGGGCTGATCCATTCCGGCCTTGAACGCCTGTTCGATTTGACCCTTGAGTGGCGCGAAGCCGGTGCCGCCGCCCATGAAGATCATCGGCCGCGTCGAGTCCTCGTCGAGCACGAAGCTCCCCAACGGCGCCTCGATGCGCAGGATCGCGCGTGCCTGCATCTGAGTGAATACCCAGTCAGTGAACTCACCGCCATCGACATGGCGGATGTGCAGTTCGATGTACTGGTCATCGTGCGGCGCATTGGCGATCGAAAAGGCACGCTTGCGGCCATCGGCAAGGATGAAATTGAGATACTGTCCGGCCATGAACTGCAGGCGCTGGTTTTCAGGCAGCTTGAGCAGCAGGCGCACGACGTCGTGGCTCAGGTGATCGACGGCGTGCACACGCACGGGCAGCAACTTGACCTCGATGTCGGCTGTCGACTCGGCTTCGCGCACACCCAGCGTGATATCACTCGCGGCGAAACCCTGGCATGGCAGGCACTTGCCCGCACCGGCCTCTTCGAGCGCCGGCGGCGCGCCGTAGTAGGTGACCTCGCCGCTGATCAGATCGGCGGTGCAGGCACCGCAGCGGCCGTTGCGGCAGCCATACGGCAGACCGATGTTCTGCCGGATCGCAGCATCCAGTATCGTCTCGTTGTCTTCAACGTCGAATTGGTGGCTGCTGGTGCTGAGGGTGACGGTGAAAGTCATCGTTTACTGCTGTTCGGACGCAAAGACGAGGGATTCTGCTTGATTTCAGCGAGCGATAAAACCGTGGGGGTGGCATGTTAATCGTCGGTTGCGGCGACGTCGGACGGCGCATTGCGCACGCCGCACGTACTCAGGACACCGCCGTGCACTGCGTGGTGCGGAGCCGGGAAAGCGCTCAGCGACTGCGCCAGGCCGGCTACGAAACGACGGTCTGCGACCTCGAAATGGCATGGCCCGCGCATGCACCCATCGGCGCCGAGCGCGAGGTGTTCTACCTGGCGCCGCCACCGCCTGAGGGCCGGAGCGACCCGCGCATCGGACATTTTCTGCAGGCATTGCCGACCGTCGACCATCAGCGCATCGTCTATATCAGCACGACCGGCGTGTACGGCGACTGCAACGGCGATTGGGTGGACGAATCGCGATCACCGGCACCGCGCGCCGACCGCGCCTACCGCCGGCTCGATGCAGAGCAGCAGCTGCACGCATGGCAGGCCGCCGGCGAGCGGGAACTGGTCATCCTGCGCGTCGCCGGCATCTACGGTCCGGGCAAGCTACCCGTCGAACGCCTGCAGCGCCAGGTACCCATGGTCGGTGAGGATGAGGCCCCCTGGACCAATCGTATACACATCGATGACCTCGTCACGGTCTGCCTCGCGGCGATGGCGCGCGGCCGCAACGGTGGCGTGTACAACGTCAGCGACGGCCAACCCGGCAACATGCGTGACTATTTCGACCGCGTCGCCGACCTGTACGGACTGCCGCGAGCGCCGCTGATCCGGCTCGCGGCAGCCGATGGGCGACTGTCCGCGGGCCTGCTCAGCTATCTCGCGGAATCCCGTCGTCTGGACAACAGCAGGATGCGCACCGAACTCGGTGTACGGCTGCGCTACCCCGACCTGGCGAGCGGTCTCGCCGCCTGTACGCCCGATGCAGGTCAAACGGAGGTCGATTAGGCGCCGAACCGCGGCGCCGTGACCGTTAGAATCGGTGACGGCCGAGCGAGCGGCGAAGCGTCGCAGCACTCCCGCCGTTCGCTGAGCCGTCCTCGACACAACCGCCGAGGCGCTGGAGTTGCGGCCAGGATCGTCGCAGCGAACGGGGCATCGTGGACAGGCGTCGGGCGTCGTGAGGATGCCGGTGTCACGCCCACCACCCCTGCCACTGGTTCGCTCTGGAGCGCGGAAGGATGCGCTGCCGGGTGAACGAACGCATCACGCCGCAAGAGAAAACGACTTGACTGCCGTCACATCGAGGCATTTCGCGAGCCGTGGGGACAGCCCCCCGAGGAGATCCGGCGGACGGCCGCTGCACGCTCGCACCTTGGCTGTACGCTTTTGCGCAATCATGTGTGTGGTTGCGTGCGTCTTGGTCCTGCAGCACGCCCATGCCGCGACCCGCGACCTGCCCGAGGTCATCGAGAGCGGTGTGCTACGTCATATCGGTGTGCCCTACGCCAATTTCGTCACTGGCAGTGGTGATGGCCTCGATGTGGAACTCATGCAGGGTTTCGCGGCCCACCTCGGGGTGCGCTATCAATACGTGACGAGTACCTGGCCACGGATGATCGGCGACCTGACCGGCCACCACGCACGGCGTGGCGACGCCGGTGTCGAGATCCTGAACAGCGCACCGATCCGCGGCGATGTGATCGCCAATGGCATGACCGTGCTCGCCTGGCGCTCGCAGGTCGTGGATTTTTCGGCGCCGACCTTTCCGTCGGCGGTGTGGCTCGTGGCTCGCTCCGATGCGACGATCTCGCCGATCCGCCCGACCGGTTCGGTCACCGAGGACATCCAGAGCGTGCGCGACGCACTGCGCGGGATCAGCGTTCTCACGAAGGAAAATACCTGTCTCGATCCCGGGCTTTACGACCTGTCGGAAACCGGCGCCGAGGTCCGCCTCGCCGGCTCCGGCATCGAGGGCGACGAAATGGCCCCGGCCATTCTCCACGACGCCGCCGAAAGCACCTTGCTCGACGTACCCGGCGCTCTCATTGCGCTCGAAATCTGGCCCGGCGCGCTAAAGGTTGTGGGCCCGGTGTCCGAAAACCAGACGATGGCCGCCGCGTTTCGCAAGGACTCACCGAAGCTGCGCGCTGCCTTCAATGTCTACCTCGCGCAGATCCGTGCAGACGGTACGTACTCGCGACTGGTGCGCAAATATTTCCCGGCGGTGTTCCTGTACTTCGCCGAATTCTTCCCCGACCGCTCTTAGCAGGGAAACGCGTGCGACACACGAGCAACATTGCCAGCAAGGTCTCGTTCGCTGCCGGATTGTTGCTCGCGGTCTATCTGCTGGTATTGCTCGCGACAACTTACTATGCGCAGCAGGACCTGCGCGACGCCGCACGCAACGAGCAACAGTTCACGCTCGACAAAAAAGTGGCCACGCTGGCGAATTTCCACGGCGAACGCATCAGCGATATCGACACCCTCGCCGAAAGCCGCGCCATCGAAGTGTTTCTCGCCAACCGTGCGCTTGGCATGTCGATGGAATACGGCCTGCGTGCGAGCCTGCTGTCGATGGAAACACGTTTTCGCAAACTGCTCGATGGTCACCGCATCGACGGCACCCTCGTCTACCTGCGCATCGCGCTCATCGATACTGACGGCCGTGCGATCGTCAACCTCGCGGCGCGCGGTCTGGAACTCGGCAATTGGCAGGCCGACGCATTGCCCGAGGCCGAGCGCACGCGTTGCGTGCTGCTGCGCGGCAACAGCGATTCACACCTCGTCGTGATCGCGCCGCTGGTGTACAAGGAGGCGCGCATCGGCAGCATCGTCGCCGAGATCAACCCGGCCGCGATCATCAGCCGCCCGCGTCAACTCGGCGGACTCGGCATCGATGTGCGCGAACTCGCGTTGCGCGAATCGGGCAGCGTTGTCGCCTACGCACACATCGCGGAAACATCGCCTTCGGCAGCGCCGGACTGGACCGCCGAACTCGCCAGTGCCGATGACGAACGCTATCGCGACTGGCTGCAGAAGCGCGTCGCCAACAGCCCGTTTGTACTGGTCAGCAATCCGGCAGATGCGACGCAGCATGGGTTCCTCGCCTCACCGTCACTCCTCGCGCTGCTGGCGGGCGCCGCCTTGTTCGTCGGCACAATGATCTATTTCGCTTACCGCACTGGCGAACAGGCGAATCGCGAAATGGGCGAGGCCAAGGCCGCTGCGGAGGCGGCAACCCGTGCCAAGAGCGCATTTCTGGCCAACATGAGCCATGAGATCCGAACACCGATGAATGCCGTGATCGGGATGACGCATCTCGCGCTGCAAACCGATCTGAATCCGAAGCAACGCAGTTACCTGGAAAAGATCCGCCACTCGGCCGAGGTGTTGCTCGGCATCCTCAACGATGTGTTGGACTTCTCCAAGATCGAATCAGGCCGCACGGAACTCGAGACGATCCCGTTCCATCTCGCCGACGTGATCGAGAGTGTGCTCAACATCGTCGGTCACAAGGCTGAGGAGAAGCAGCTCGCACTGTCTGTGGACATCGCCTCCAACGTGCCGACCTCGCTTGTCGGCGATCCGCTGCGTTTGGGTCAGGTGCTGATCAACCTGGGCAACAATGCCGTCAAGTTCACGGAGCCTAGCGGCCGCGTCAGTATCAAGGTGCGGCTCGAATCGAGCCATGACGACAAATCGCTGCTGCACTTCGCGGTACGCGATACCGGTGTCGGCATGACCCCGGAACAGCAAGCCAAACTGTTCCAGTCGTTCAGCCAGGCGGATTCCTCGGTCAGCCGCAGGTTTGGTGGCAGCGGCCTCGGCCTCGCGATCAGCAAGAGCCTGGTCTCTCTCATGGGCGGCAGAATCTGGGTCGAGAGCGTGCCGGATCTCGGCAGCGCCTTCCATTTCACTGCGCAGCTGCGCCGCCACGAAGGCGCCTCCGCGCCGCGCCGCGCCAGTCCGTCGACCGACGAGCGCACGGGACAGGATGCTGCGGAAAGGCTCGCGGGCGCACACCTGCTCGTTGTCGAAGACAATGACATCAACCGCGAGCTCGTCGTCGAACTGCTGACCGGCGCCAATATGCGCGTAACGACCGCAGTCAATGGCAAAGAGGCGTTGGATCTGCTGGAAAAACAGGTATTCGACGGTGTAATCATGGACTGCCAGATGCCCGTGATGGACGGCTACACGGCGACGCGCCGAATCCGTCAGCAGGCCGCGTTGGCGGAACTGCCGATCCTCGCGATGACCGCCAACGCCATGCCGGCCGACCGCCAACGTGCTCTCGATAGCGGCATGAACGATCACATTGCCAAACCGCTGGACGTGCCCGCGATGTTCGTCACGCTGGCACGCTGGATAAGCCCGCAGGCGCAGGCGGCTGCACCGCGCCGGGGGCCTGCCGCGGGGGCTGTGGACATACCCGAAATGCCCGGGGTCGATCACGCCACCGGACTGGCGGTCGCACGAGGTGATCCGCGCCTTTACCGCCGGCTGCTACGGATGTTTCTCGACCGCTATGATCACTTCGACGAGCGCTTCCGCAGTGCGCAGCAGGATAGCGACAGCGAGGCTGCGGTGCGTCTGGCCCATTCCCTCAAAGGCGTTGCAAGCAACATTGGCGCAACCGATCTGAACCGGCTCGCCACGGAACTCGAGCATGCGTGCACCCTGGGAGCAAACGCGATCGAAGCGCCGCTGGCAGCCGTCGTCGCGGAGCTCGATGCCGTGATGCCGGCAATCGCGGTATTCGCCGCAGAGCCTGCGCAGGCAGACACATCGTCGACGGCATCGGCCGACCTTGCCGCCAACGATTCCGCCTGATCACCGCCTCTCGCACGGAGCGCACGGTAAATAGCGCCTTGGCCGACGGCGGGCATGGTGATCGTGCGAATGCCTGTGATCGGATGGTACCGATCACCTCAGGCGGCGGCCTGGTCACCATCGGCGAGGTAATGCCAACCGAGCGCTTCGCCACGGCTCGAGAAGGCATACACGATCGGTACCCCGGTCGGGATTTCGAATGCCTCCACCTCGTCAACACGCATGCCGTGCAGCGCCATGATCAGCGCTCGCAAGGTGTTGCCGTGGCTGGCGATGAACAGGCGCCGGCCGGCACGCAGCTGCGGCGTGATCTCCTCGTTCCAGAAGCGCATGACTCTTGCGCGCGTCTGCGCCAGGCTCTCGCCGTTCGGCAACTGTGACGACGGCACGTCGATCCACTTCGCGTCATTGAGCGGATGTGCCGGGTCGCCGGCAGCCATTTCGGGTGGACGCTCGACATAACCACGCCGCCAGCGCCACACCTGCTGTTCACCGACGCGTGCGGCCATCGTCGCCTTGTCCTGCCCCTGCAGCGCACCATAGTGGCGCTCATTCAAACGCCAGTCGGCGGTCAAGGGCACGCCGACCTCACCTGCGGTGCGCAGGACGATGTCGGCCGTGTCGCGTGCACGCAGGAGACGCGAGCTGTAGGCACGGTCGAACGACAATCCGCGTGCGGCGATCACGCGGCCCGCACGCTCGGCTTCGGCGCGTCCAGCAGCCGTCAGCGGCGGATCGGCCCAACCGGTGAACCGACCCTCACGATTCCACTCGCTCTGGGCGTGGCGGATCATCACGACGCTGGGGATGAACAAGGGGCTCGACATGACGTTCTCTCCTGCAGGTTCGGGCCGCTGGCGGTCGCAGCGGTACTCATTGCAGGTCCACGATAGGTCGGGCACATCGATAAATAAAATCGTTTGTTACTAACTTTTTGATAGTTACAGACTAATAATGTCGTGCCACCCCACGCGCACGCTCCGCCGGCCTCGGCTCCGCGCCGAATCGACCGTAAAATCCGTCGTCAAATCAGTGCCTCCACCGACCACGCCGCCCGCGGTGTCGCAACCACCAGGTCCATTCATGTCCGAACCTTTGCCTGCCACGATCGATGCGTTGTTGTTCGACCTCGGTGGCGTGATCATCGATATCGATTTCGGGCGCGTGTTCGCGCATTGGGCGACGTTGTCACCGTTGTCGGCGCAGCAGATCGCCGAGCGTTTCGTGTTCGATGAGCGCTACCACCGTTACGAACGCGGCGAGATCGGCGATACGGCATTCTTCGACGTCGTGCGTGACGCCTTGCAGAGCGACGCTGCGGACGCGCAGATCCTCGCCGGCTGGAATGCCGTGTTCACGGGCCAGAATGAAACCAATATGGCGCTGGTCCGCGAGCTGGCGGCACGCCTGCCGAGCTATGCCTTCACCAACACGAGCGCCAGCCACCAGCGCGCCTGGTCGCGCGCGTATCCCGAGGTCGGTCGCGTGTTTCGGCGCGTCTTCTCCTCGGCCGAGATGGGCATGCGCAAGCCCGAGCGTGCGGCCTTCGACGCGGTCGTAGCGACCATCGGCACGCCACCGGAAAGGATCCTGTTCTTCGATGACCTGCCGTCAAACGTCGCTGGCGCCCGCGCCGCGGGCCTGCACGCAGTGCTGGTCGACGATAGCGATGCGGTGCGTAGCGGTCTGCAGGCACATGGCGTGATCTGAACGCCGACACCGGCCGCCGCTGCGAAAGCTCAGCGGTGTGGCACGCTCAGCGTCACCTCACGTCCGCCGTAGCCGTGCACGAGATCGTGTGCCCGCACGCGCACCCAGGTGAACTCGCTGGGGATCCTGAGGCCCTCGAGACTGCGCGTGAACGGCTGTTCATTGACGTGCGGGTGATACAGCACGCGCGTGCCGAGAACGCGACCATCGGGGCCGATCACTTCCCAGCGGTTGGCGTAATGGTCCCAGCCACTGTCGGCGTGACGCACGGTCACGTCGATGTCGAATCGGCCCTCTCCCGCACTGCGCATGTCGACCTTGAGCACATCCGCCTGGCCGGCGCCGGAGGGCCCCATGGCCACCAGCGCCAGCGCCAGCAGTGCGCCTGTCAGCCCTTGCGCAGCCATTCGATGACCGGGTCCCATTGCAACACGTCGACCGCGACCTGCGACGGTGCGAGTTCGAAGATGCCGAGCCCGGTCTCGGCCGAGCGGATGTAGTTCTGGCTCTCGCGCAAATGCGTCAGCAGCGGGATGTCGTAGCGAGCGGTGAACTCCTCGAGGGCATGGAACACGCGCGTGTTCTCGCGCACACGGTTGGCGATCAGCGCGATGCGTGTCTGCCCGCGCGAGACGCGACCTGTGCTCAGCAGTTCGTCGATGAAACGCGTCGCGGCACGCATGTCGATCGGCGACGCGAGCAGCGGCACCAGTAGGACGTCGGCGCGACGCACCAACTGCGTGACCTCGCTGCCGAAGGTACCGGCCGGGGCGTCGATGACCGCGACATCCGTACCGTGCGCGGCGCGAGCATCGCCGGCAACGGCGTCGACACCTTCGATCACGGGCACGCCGTTGTAGTCCTCACGTGCCGCCAGCCAGTCGATGCTGGAGCGCTGGGGATCGAAATCCATGAGTGCGGTCTTGTAGCCCTCGTCGGCATACCAGGTGGCCAGGTTGGTGGCGATCGTGGTCTTGCCGCAGCCGCCTTTGGCGTTCATGCAGAGGATCGTCTGCATCTTTTTCCTCCTCCGTCAGATCTGCTGGGGGGGCATTACAGACGAGACGCGGGCGCACGGCAACCGCCAGCGAGTGTGCAGACACCCGCGGCGACGGCCAGCGGGTCGGTGTCGGTGCAAGTCCGGTCCGCGCCAGCAGTGCGGCGCAGCGTGGAGAAATCCACGACAGCACGGGACTTAAGTTCCGCCATACCATGCCGCCATGGGGGTCATACGGGGAACTGCAGATCACCGGTGCTGGGATGCGACTAGCCAAACTTTCGGTGCAAACCAAGATTCTCACCGCTCTCGCGGCGGTGTTCATCATGCTCATGGTCGCGACGACCTGGCACATGGCAACGGCGGAACGCGCGATGGCGGCCGCGCTCGCGCAGGAAAAGGCCTTCGACACGGCGACGTCGTTCTTCGACGGCGTCAACACCATGATGCTGACCGGCACGATGTCCCAGCGCGACGTCCTGCGGCAGAAACTGCTGGCCCACGACGACGTGACGGACATCCGAATCGTACGCGGGCCAGCCGTGAGCCAGACATTCGGTGCCGGCAACCCGGAGCAATCGCCACGCGACGAACTCGACCGTCGCGCGCTCGCCGGTGAACGCATCGTCGAAGCGGGCAGCGACGACAAGGGACGCACCTTCACCGTCCTCAGCCCGATCATCGCCACGAGCGACTTTCGTGGAACCAACTGCCTGACCTGTCACGTGGTTGCGGAAAACACCGTGCTCGGCGCGGCGCGCGTGACCTATTCGCTGGCATCGATCGATGCGCAGATCAGCCGCAACATCCTCCTCAGTGGCGCCATCAATGTGCTGATGCTCGTGGTGGGCACGCTGACGATCGCCTGGTTGCTGCGGCGCATCGTGATCTCGCGGCTCACGCGCATGCGCGACACCATGACGCGCATCGCCGATGAGGCCGACCTCAGCGGTCGCCTCGCGGTGAGCTGCGACGACGAGATCGGTACCGTGTCGCACGCGTTCAACGGCATGCTGCAACATTTTGCGGCGAGCCTGCGCGATGTGTACGACACCACCGGACAACTGCAGCAGGTCGCCGGGCAGATCGCCACGGTATCGTCACAGACCGCCGATGCCGCGGAGCAGCAACGCAGCTAAACCGACGCCGT
The DNA here is from genome assembly GCA_020445205.1 of Gammaproteobacteria bacterium. GTDB lineage: Bacteria > Pseudomonadota > Gammaproteobacteria > Chromatiales > Chromatiaceae > Thiosocius. The sequence goes on along the minus strand of JAGRHA010000150.1, from coordinate 22,718 downwards.
GGCAACGGCGATCACCGAACTCGAATCGACCGCCGTGCAGGTGCGCGAGGGTGCGGGCCGTGCGTCCGAGGCGTCGATCGATGCCGATCGCACCGCGAGCGAGGGCGCGACCACCACGCGTGCGGCGATCGACGGCATCCACGGACTGGTCAGCGAGATCGAGCGCGCCGCCGATGTCGTCGAACAGCTGAATGCGCGCAGCGAAAGCGTCGGCGCCGTGTTGGATGTGATCAAGTCGATCGCCGAACAGACCAACCTGCTCGCACTCAACGCGGCGATCGAAGCCGCGCGCGCGGGCGAGAAGGGACGCGGTTTCGCCGTGGTAGCCGATGAAGTACGCACCCTGGCGACCCGCTCGCATGAATCGACGAGCGAAATCGAGCGCATCGTCGAGCAACTGCAGCTCGGCGCACGTGACGCGGTGACCGTGATGAACCGCGCCAAACAAAGCGCCGAGCAACGCCGCGAGCAGGTCGAAATCGCCGACAGCGGTCTGACCTTGATCGCCGAACGCGTCTCGCACATCCGTGAACTCAACGCCCAGATGGCATCGGCGGCGAGCGAACAAAGCGTGGTCACGGAGAACGTCGGCCGTAACGTGGTCAACATCAGCCAGCTGGCGGAACGCACATCGGCCGACGCAGAACAGGCGACAGCGGTCAGTGACGAACTGCTGCGCCTGTCGCGCCAGCTCGAAGAGCTGGTCAAGCGCTTCCATTTCTGAATTGGCCGCGCGGCGGCGGCAATCCCCGTAGCACCGCGGCGCCAGGTCGACAGCATGCCTCTGGCACACCTCCTGCAGCAGCCTATGGCGTGTGCGACGACGCGCCGGGCACTCCGTTCCCATGATCGCGAGCGCGGCGCAGGAATGTGACCGATCGCACACAAGCTCGCCGCGGCCGTGCCGCTGTCGGTGATAACGTTTTCAAACGCTAATCGAAAGGACCTATGACGATGTACAGATCCTTGTTCCTATGCAGTCTGATGCTGGCCGCCGCACACGCGTCTGCCGGCGATTCCACGCTCGATGCCGCGATCGGCGGTGGGCTGGGCGGTGCCGCAGGCGCGGCGATCGGCAACGAAGTCGGCGGTCGCGACGGCGCGATCATTGGCGGTGCGATCGGTGGTGCGGCCGGTGCAGCCGTCACGACCCGGCCCGACAGCGGCTCGGGCGGCCATGCACCGCAGCCGAGCCACACGCATTATCCGGCGAGTGCCCCCGCGTACCGCTCGGATGGCTTCTGTCCACCGGGTCAGGCCAAAAAGGGCCGTTGCTGATGCAAATGCGCCACGCGTGTCGCTGCCCGGCCAGTGCGCCTTGCGGCGCCGCCCCGCGCACGGCGTTACCGTTCCACGCATAGGTCGGCGCCCGGCGGCACAACACCCCACGCCGGCATTGGGTATCGATGACCTCGTCGCCCTGTGAGTGCCGCGCAGCCGATTCCCGCCCGCATCGTCACTCGATCCCGAGTTCGTCCCAGATCATATCGATACGGGCCTTGACCGCGGCATCCATCGCGATCGGCCGACCCCACTCGCGCGTCGTCTCGCCCGGCCATTTGTTGGTGGCGTCGAATCCCACCTTGCCGCCAAGCCCCGAAACCGGCGAGGCGAAGTCGAGGTAATCGATCGGCGTGTTCTCGACCAGCGTGGTGTCGCGTACGGGATCCATGCGTGTGGTCATGGCCCAGATCACGTCGTTCCAGTCGCGTACGTTCACGTCGTCATCGGTGACGATGACGAACTTGGTGTACATGAACTGACGCAGGAACGACCACACGCCGAACATCACGCGTTAGGCGTGCCCCGCATACTGCTTCTTCATGCTGACGATGGCCATGCGATAGGAGCAGCCCTCGGGCGGCAGGTAGAAATCGACGATCTCGGGGAACTGCTTGCGCAGGATCGGCACGAACACCTCGTTGAGTGCGACACCCAGGATCGCTGGCTCGTCGGGCGGTCGCCCGGTATAGGTGCTGTGGTAGATCGGGTTGTCGCGATGCGTGATGCGATCGATGCTGAACACGGGGAAGGTATCGACCTCGTTGTAGTAACCCGTGTGATCGCCGAACGGACCCTCAGCCGCCGTGTCGTCGGCATGGATATGCCCTTCGAGCACGAACTCGGCACTGGCCGGTACCTGCAGGTCCGAACCGATGCACTGCGTGACTTCGGTGCGTGCACCGCGCAGCAGGCCGGCAAAGGCGTATTCCGACAGGGTGTCCGGCACCGGCGTGACGGCACCGAGGATGGTTGCCGGATCAGCACCCAACGCCACGGCAACCGGGAATGGCTCGCCCGGGTGCGCACGCTGCCAGTCGCGGAAATCCAGTGCACCACCGCGGTGGGCCAGCCAGCGCATGATGACGCGGTTGCGACCGATCACCTGCATGCGATAGATGCCGAGGTTCTGTCGTGGCTTGTCCGGCCCACGTGTGACCACGAGCCCCCACGTGATCAGCGGCCCCGCATCACCCGGCCAGCAGGTCTGCACGGGTAGTGTCGCAAGATTGACGGCCTCACCGTCGTGCACATGCTTGTGACACGCTGCACCCTTGATCACCTTGGGTGCCATGTCGAGCACCTTGCGGAACACCGGCAGCTTCTCCCAGGCCTCCTTCATGCCCTTGGGTGGTTCGGGTTCCTTGAGCTGTGACAGCAACTCACCGACTTCGCGTAGTGCCGACACCGATTCTTCACCCATGCCGAGGGCTACGCGCTCGGGCGTGCCAAACAGGTTGCCGAGCACGGGCACCGTATGACCCTTGGGGTTCTCGAACAACAGGGCCGGACCGCCCGCGCGCAACGTGCGGTCGCAGATCTCGGTGATCTCGAGGTGCGGGTCGACTTCGGTACGTACGCGTTTCAACAGACCGCGCGTCTCGAGCTGAGCGAGAAAATCACGCAGATCGCGGTATTTCATGGTGTTATCCTGCCGTTACTCCACCCTACTTTACCGGCCCGTCGGACAAACATGTACATCGTCTTGCTGTTGATACTCGGCGCGCTTGCCGGCTGGCTCGCTGCGCGGTTGGTCAAGGGCCACGGCCTCGGCCTCTGGGGCAACATCGGTGTTGGCATTGTCGGCGCGTTGCTCGGTGGCACCCTGCTCGGCCACGTCGGCGTACGCATGGTTGGCCCGCTCGGCCAATTCTTGACCGCGGCATTGGGCGCGCTCATCCTGCTCTGGGTGGCCGGATTGTTCGAAAAGAAATAAACCTGTTGCAGCCGCACCTCAGCGAATGAAAAACAAACTGCTGTTCCTCGTCCACCGCCTGCCGTATCCACCGAACAAGGGCGACAAGATCGCTTCGTTCAATCTGTTGCGCTTCCTCGCGGAACGCTACGACGTGTATCTCGGCACCTTCATCGACGATCCCGAAGACCGTCAATACATGGACAAGGTGCGCGCCTTCTGTGTTGATCTGTGCGCGCCCGAAATCGATCCGCGCATCGCGCGTGTCGCCAGTCTGCGCGGCCTGGTCACCGGCGAAGCGCTGTCGCTGCCCTATCTGCGCAGCCGCGCACTGTTCGACTGGGTGACACGCGTGCTCGAGGATCAGCGTCCCGAGCGCATCGTCATCTTCAGCGGACCGATGGCGCAATACGTCACGGGACGTGTGCCCAGCGGTGCAGCCACGGTGTTTGACATGGTCGACGTCGACTCGGAGAAATGGCGCAGCTACGGCGAACGCAAGGCCTGGCCCATGAGTTGGCTGTATCGTCGCGAGGCCGACCGCCTGCTCGACTTCGAACGCCGCATGGCGCGCGAGTTCGATGCCACGGTGTTCGTATCGAAGGAAGAGGCGGAGTTGTTCCGCGGCCTTGCGCCGGAATCGGCGGCGAAGACCACGTATCGCATCCAGGGTGTGGACAGCGCGTTCTTCGATCCGGCCCAGGCCTTCGACGACCCCTACCCGGACGGCGTCCCCACGCTGGTGTTTACAGGCGCCATGGACTACTGGCCGAACGTCGACGCCGTGCGTTGGTTCGTCGCCGACGCGATGCCCGCGATCCGTGCCGCGGTACCCGCAGCGCAGTTCTACATCGTCGGCCGCCACCCGGCCCCCGAGGTACAGAAACTCGCCGAGCAGGCGGGCGTGCACGTAACCGGCGGGGTGCCGGATGTGCGTCCCTATCTCGCCCACGCGCGTGCGGCAGTGCTGCCGCTGCGCATCGCACGTGGCATCCAGAACAAGGTCCTCGAGGCCATGGCCATGCAGCTGGCCGTGATCGCGACGCCGGGCGCGATGACGGGAATCCAACCCTACCCCGGGTTCGAGCCGACGATCAGTGAAGACATGGGAGTACTCGTCGAAGCGGCGATCGCGCGACTGCGCGAGCCACGTGAGGCCAGTCCCGCGGCCCGCGCCTGCGTGCTCGAACGCTACGATTGGAATGCCAACCTGCAGCGTATCGGTCGCCTGCTTGAAACCGGGCAGGTCGAACCCGATCTATAAGCAGACGGCACGACGTACCTGACGCCCCGCGCGCTGAGGGCGCTGCAGCCCGACAGCGCGGGACGTTACACTCTGTTCATCGACACGGCACCCGGATTTCCCAGCATGCCCCATCCGACAACGGACTTCGTCCACCAACACGTCGCCGCCTCGATCGCGGTCAAGCAGGCACTGCTCGACGACCAGGCGCTGGTCGCGCAGATCGCGGGCGTAGCCGACCTGATCGTCGACACCTACCGCAACGGCAACAAGGTGCTGATCGCCGGCAACGGCGGCAGCGCGGCGGATGCGCAGCACATCGCCGCCGAACTGGTCAGCCGCTTTACCTTCGACCGTCCGGCATTGCCGGCAATGGCCCTGACCACCGACTCCTCGATCCTGACCGGCATCGGCAACGACTATGGCTACGAAAGCCTGTTCAGCCGCCAGGTCGAAGCCAGCGGCCGTCCCGGTGACGTGTTCATCGGCATCTCGACGTCGGGCAACTCGCCGAACATCCTCAAGGCCCTGTCGACGGCACGCACGAACGGGCTCGTGACCGTCGGACTCACGGGCGCCAGCGGCGGGCGCATGAACGATCTGTGCGACCACTGCCTGAAGATGCCGTCCGGCGATACGCCGCGTATCCAGGAATGCCATATCACCGTCGGCCACATACTGTGTGCCCACACCGAGATCCAGTTGTTTTCACGCTGACCGCCATGCGCTCAGCGCATAATCCCCGCCACATGCGATTGCCGATCGCGCCGTCAACGCCATACGCCTGCGCCCTGCCGGCCTGCCCATGGCACACACCATACTGAGCGATGTCCTGATCCTGCTCGCGGTGGCGATCGTCACCGTGACCATCGTGCGTCGTCTCGGGCTACCGGCAATCCTCGGCTATCTGTGTGTTGGACTGATCGCCGGGCCGCATGGCTTCGGCTGGCTGGCGTTCGATGATGTCATCCGCTTCTTCGGCGAACTCGGCATCGTGTTCCTGCTGTTCAGCATCGGTCTGGAGTTCTCACTCCCGTTGCTGCTGAGCCTGCGTCGCTACCTGCTCGGCACCGGCAGCATCCAGGTCGCTGGCGGCACCCTGGCGGGCTTCATCATCGCACGCGCATTCGGCGTCGAATGGCCTGGTGCCCTCGTACTTGGCGCCGCCACGGCACTGTCATCGACGGCGATCGTACTGTCGCAGCTCGGCGAGCAGCATGAACTGCAGGAACGCCACGGTCGCTTGGCGCTCGGCATCCTGCTGTTCCAGGACCTCGCCGCGGTACCGTTCCTGGTCATCATCCCGCTGTTGGCCGGCGATGCCGAGCGTCTCGCGATGCCGCTCGCGCTGGCATTGCTCAAGGGCGGCATCGCCTTCGTCGTCATCTGGTTCGTCGGCCGCCGTCTGCTGCCGCGCCTACTGCATGGCGTCACACGCGCCGCTTCACGCGAGCTGTTTACCCTGACCGTGCTGTTCATCGCCCTCATGACCGCCTGGCTGACCGCGGTGTCCGGGCTGTCGCTGGCGATGGGTGCCTTCCTCGCCGGCATGCTGCTTGGCGAGACGGTCTACCGTCACCAGATCGTAGCCGATGCCCGTCCGTTCAAGGATCTCCTCATGGGCCTGTTCTTCGTCACCGTCGGCATGGAGCTCGACTACCGCCTGCTACCCGACATGTGGCTGGAAACGGTGATCCTGCTGCTCGGGATCACGTTCGGTAAGGGCGCGTTGATCTATTTGCTGGTGCGGGCGGCCGAACTCGGGCACCGTGCGGCGACGCGCACGGCGCTGCTGCTGGGTCACGGTGGTGAGTTCGGCATTGCGCTGCTCGCACTGGCACTTGCCCAGGGCGTACTGAGTCATGCGGCCGCGCAGCCGGTACTCGCGGCGATGATCGTCAGTATGCTCATCGCACCACTGCTGGTGCGCCACAACCGTTGGCTCGCCGATCGCCTGGCTCCGGTCGCCACCGATGTACCGTCACCGGCCATCACCGAAGATGTGGCGCAACAGGCGAGCCACAGCGAGGACCACGTGGTGATCGCCGGCTTTGGACGCATCGGTCAGAACCTCGCGACGTTCCTCCGCAAGCTGGGTGTGCCGTACGTCGCGCTCGACCTCGACGCCGACGTGATTCGTCGTGCGGTACTGGCAGGCGAACCCGTCATGTACGGGGATAGCGGCCACGCCGAAGTGCTGGCCGGCGCGGGTCTGACACGGGCACGCGTGTTGGTGATCACGTTCGACGATCAAGACAGCGCGACGCATACGCTTGCTGCATGTCGTTCGCTGGATACCGGCTGCGAAGTCCTCGTGCGCACGCGCAACGACCGCCATCTGGAATCCCTGATCGCACAGGGCGCCAGCGCGGTTATCCCGGAAAGTCTGGAGGCGGCGATCGCCCTCGCCCGCCACCTGCTGCGTCATCTCGACTACGCCGAGGCCGACATTCAGCCGCTGCTCGACAGCATCCGCCGCGACCGCTACCACGCATTACGTTCCACCTTCGCCAGCGGCGACGAGACGCGGCGCACCGGCACCCTGCGCCTCGAAACCTTCGTCATCGCGGATCGCGCGCATGCCGCGGGCCATCGCCTGGATGAACTCGGCCTCGATGCGCTCGGTGTACGCGTGGTCGCCATTCGCCGACGCGGCATCCGTGGCGATCAGCCCTTGCACGCGACCCGGCTCCTGCCCGGCGACGCCCTGGTGCTCGAAGGCACCACGCAACAGCTCGACGCCGCCCAACGCCGACTTGCGGCGGGCTGATTAACGTCGGCAAGGGTCCCCGCGGGCTTACAACGGGGCTCTACCCTGCTACAATCCGCTGATCCGGCGCACATCGGTCTGCGCCCCGTCAACCGCCATCCCCGGCGTGACCTCACACACACCCCCTCGACCGCGTCAGGCTGATGCCTGTGTGGGTGTTCCAAGGAAGTACTTTTCAATGTCGTTCGATTCTCTCGGCCTGTCGGCCGAACTCCTGCGCGCGCTCGCGTCGCAGGGCTACACCCATCCGACCCCGATCCAGCAGCAGGCGATCCCCGTGATCCTCGAAGGCCGCGACGTACTCGCTGCGGCGCAAACGGGAACGGGTAAGACCGCCGGCTTCACGCTGCCGCTGTTGCAGCGCTTGGCGGCCAAGGTCGGCAAACAAGCGCGCGCGCACCAACCGCGCGCACTGATCCTGGTACCGACGCGTGAGCTCGCGGCCCAGGTCGGTGACAGCGTCACCACCTACGGCCGCCACCTGCCGATGAAATCGGCGGTGATCTTCGGCGGGGTGAAGATCAACCCGCAGATCGCCGCGTTGCGCGGCGGCGTCGATATCCTCGTCGCCACGCCCGGTCGCCTGCTCGACCACGTGCAGCAGCGCACACTCGACCTGTCACAGATCGAGATCCTGGTACTCGACGAAGCCGATCGCATGCTCGACATGGGCTTCATCCACGATATTCGCAAGGTGCTTGCGTTGCTGCCGCCCAAGCGCCAGAACCTGTTGTTTTCGGCGACATTCGCCACGGAGATCCGCGAGCTGGCCGACCGCCTGCTGGATCGGCCGGTGTCGATCGATGTCGCGGCACGCAATACGCCGGCGGAGACCGTCGCGCAGGTCGTGCACCCGGTCGACAAGGCGCGTAAACGCGAACTGCTGTCGCACCTCATCGGCGCCAACAACTGGCGCCAGGTCCTGGTGTTCACGCGTACCAAACACGGCGCCAACCGCCTCGCGGAACAGCTCGAAAAGGATGGTTTGACCGCCGCGGCGATTCACGGCAACAAGTCGCAGGGTGCGCGCACGCGCGCGCTGGCCGGATTCAAGGACGGCTCCGTGCGGGTTCTCGTCGCCACCGATATCGCCGCCCGTGGCCTCGACATCGACCAGCTGCCGCACGTCGTCAACTACGAGTTGCCGAACGTGCCGGAAGACTATGTCCACCGCATCGGCCGCACGGGCCGCGCAGGCAACGAGGGCGAGGCCATGTCGCTGGTGTGCGTCGACGAGCACAAGCTGCTGCGCGACATCGAACGCCTGCTCGGCCGCGCCATTCCGAGTGTGACCTTGCCCGGTTACGAGCCCGATCCGCGCATCGCGGCGGAACCGATCCAGAACGGGCGCCGGCAGGCCGCACCACGCCAGGCGCAACGCAACGAAGCACGCCGCACCTCGCCACAACCCGCGGGTTCACGGCAGGGCCGCGGCAAGCCGCGCGACCGTGCGGAATCGGGCGCTTCCAAGCGGGCCGCAGCACCCGCCGAGCGCTCGCGCAACGAGCGCACAAATAGCGGGCGACCGCCGGCAAAGCCGGCGCGTCAGGAGCGGCCAGCCGCAGGCAAAAGCGGCGACAGGTCGCACGCGTCCAAGCCGCGTACGCGCGGTCCACGGCAGAAGGCAGCACTGCTGGGCGGCTGAACGCAAGCAGGTCAGCCGCTATGCTTGCGCCTGTTGCAGGCAACAGGAATGCAGCATGGCGGCGATCTTCATCAGCTACCGTCGCGCCGACGCAGCCGGTCACGCCGGCCGGCTCGCCGACCGCTTGCGCGCCTGTTTCGGCCACGACGCGGTGTTCCGCGATTACGAAGCGATCGCCTGCGGTGACGATTTCGAGCAGGCTATCGACGACGCCCTACGCAGCTGTGCGGTCCTGATCCCGGTCATCGGCCCAAACTGGACGACCCTCACCGACAATTCTGGCCAGCGGCGACTCGACGACGAAGGCGACTATGTGCGGCGCGAGATCGCCTACGCCCTCGCACAGGGCGTCCCGCTACTGCCCGTGCTCGTCGACGGTGCCGCGATCCCGCAGGCAACGCAGCTGCCCGATCAGCTCGCCGAGCTGCCCACGCGACAGATGCACGAGTTGCGCGAAGCGCGCTGGGACGATGATGTCACGGCGTTGATGCGCCGCGTTCAATCACATACCGAGCTGGTACCCGCCTGTCCCGAGCTGCGCGCACCGGCCCCGTGGCGCGATGCACTGCGCAACTTCTTCCACGACCTGCTGGAACTGCACGGCGACCCGGTGCGGTTCCAGGTCCGGTACAACATCGGCCGCAAACAGGATGTGCAACGCGCCGCGACCTTCTTCGTCGCCGCCGTGCTTCTCGGTGATGCCCTGCTCTGGGGCAGCGGCAGATGGAACGACCGCAGCGGTCTCGACGTGCTGGTATCGATCGCCAGCGGTGTGCCGGTCTGGTTCAGCGGCGGCATGCTCTACGCCGTGCTGTTGTGGGCGGCCTGGTGGCTCACGGGTACACGCGGACATTTCCGCCGCATGCTGACGAACGCGTTCTACCAGAGCGGCTTCGTCACCGCGTTGACACTCGCGGCGCTGGCGATATTTGCCACCGGTGTCGGTTATTCACGGCCGGATTTCCTCGAAGGCGGACTGACACTGATGCTCGAGACACCCCCCGCCGAGCGCAGCGAGCGGCTGATGGCGAGCTACGGCGACGCGGTGACCGGCCCGGTGGCGTTCGTCGCGCTGATCCTGGCGGCGCTGATCCTGCTCGACGTGGCGATCTGGTCGCTGCGTGCGTGGCGCGGCCACCGCGCCGTGCTCGACCGGCGGCGCGCACAATCCGGCATCGCGTTGTTGTTGTTCGTCGCGCTCATGGCCGGCGTCATCGGTGTGCCGGTGTGGCTCGGACTCGCGGCGGCAAGCGCGGCCTGAGTGCCGACACTCAGATTCTGAAGCCGCCGTAACGCTTGCGGATGCGGTAGTCGATGAACGCCACACCGGCGGCAAAACCCAGCAGCAGCGCGAACCCACCAACGAGCCACGGACCATAGCGCTCGAAACCACCTTCGGCGACGGCGTCACCGGCATCGTGCACCGTCAGCCCTTGGGTGGCCGCCAGCTCTTCCACGGCATCGCGCACCGTCGATTGCAGGCTCGCGAGCCGTTGTTGCGAATCCGCATCGACCTGCAGCTGCTGTACCCGGCCCTGCAGCTCGGCAACATATTGCTCGGCCTCGTCGAGCGCCTGCTGCAGCTGTGCCTCGCGCGCACTGGGCGGCAAGCTGGGCACGGCAGGCGCATCGTCGCCCGTACCCGACTTGGCGCGCAACGCGGCGAGTTCCAACCCCATTTGGCGCAGTTTTGCCTGCGTCTCGAGCAACATCGCGTTGGCCGGCTTCTCTTCGGTGATGTACTGCTTCTCGACCCAGCCGCGTGTTTCGTCGGCCAGACGCACTTCCGAGAACGCGGCTTTCTGGCCGAGGACCTCGAGCGGGGTACCGCTGGAGATCAGGCGCAGCGGCTCGCCGTCGCTGTTCGGCTCGGCATAAACGCCGACGACCAATTTGTCCGTAATGTGTGCCGCACCGGCGCTGCCGGTGACGGCGAGAAGGACGATCATGACGAGTCGGAATACGTACGACGGCATGCTGAATTCGGTGACGGCAACTAGGCGAAGTGTAACGCGATTACGCAGCACCGATGCCTTTGCTCACTTTCCCGCCCGCTGCCGCCGCCATCGGTGCAGCGCCAGCACGTGATCGCCGATTTCACCGACGGTCTCGCGGTGTGCCGTCTCGTTGGGTGGATCGAACCACTGTGATTCCTCGTACATGAGGAACGAGAGCAGTGGCGCCAGGTGCGCCGCTGCCTCTTCGTCCGCGAGCAGCGCATCGCGGGAGGCCTCACCCATGAATTCGACGCCCGCCATGTAACCCTGACACCAGCCGTAGGGCAGTGGCAACACGCTACCATCGTCACGTGGCAGCTGCAGGATCAGCGGACCGTACTCGCCCGCCGCGAGATCGCTGAGCAGTTGCGCACGAAAGCGACCGACCAGCAGCCGCAATGTCGCATCACCGGCGAGCCCACCGAGGACATGTTCCACCAATGTCGGCACGACGCCGTCGGCACTCGTCGCAGTGGCCGTGAAGAAACCATGCGCGACATCCAGCGGCATGCAGCCCGTATCGTCCATGCTGTCGACCAGCCGTTGCTGCAGCAGATCGAGATCCTCGGGCGTCAGCGTCTCACTTTCGGCCGACATCAGGCGGCGATACCGGTATGGCGCAACAGCGCGTCGATCTGCGGTTCGCGTCCGCGGAAGGCGACGAACAGCTCCATCGCGTCCTTCGAACCTCCGCGTTCGAGGATGTTATGCAGGAACGATTGCCCGGTCGCCTGATCGAACACGCCTTTCTCCTCGAACAGCGAGAAGGCATCTGCGGAGAGCACCTCGGCCCACTTGTAGCTGTAGTAGCCGGCCGCGTAACCCCCGGCAAAAATGTGCGAGAAGGCATGCGCGAAGCGGTTCCATATCGGCGGCTTGATCACCGCGACCTCGTCGCGTACTTCGTCGAGAATCTCATAGATGCGCCCACCGCGCGCCGGGTCGTATTCGCGGTGCATGCGGAAATCGAACAACGAGAATTCGAGCTGACGCACCATCATCATGCCCGACTGGAAATTCTTCGCCGCCAGCATGCGCTCGTAGAGCTGCTCGGGAATCCGCTCACCCGTTTCGTAGTGGGCTGCAAACAGATCCAGTGCCTCACGCTCCCAACAGTAGTTCTCCATGAACTGTGATGGCAGCTCTACCGCGTCCCAGGCGACGCCGTTGATGCCGGAGATCGCCGAGTAGTCGACGCGCGTCAGCATATGGTGCAAACCGTGGCCGAACTCGTGGAACAGCGTCTCGACCTCGTCGTGGGTCAGCAACGCCGGCTTGCCACCGACCGGTGGGGTGAAGTTGCAGGTCATATAGGCAACGGGAATCTGCACCACATCGTGCGTGACCATGCGCGACTGGCAATCGTCCATCCATGCGCCGCCGCGCTTGTCCTTGCGCGCGTAGAGATCGAAATAGAACTGGCCACGCACGCTGCCGTCGTGATCGCGAATCTCGTAGAACTTCACATCAGGATGCCAGGTGTCGACGCCGCTCACCTCGTGGAAGGTCACGCCATACAGGCGCCCGACGACCTCGAACATGCCGGGCACGACGCGTGTCTCGGGGAAGTACGGCTTCACCTCCTCCTGCGTGATGCTGTAGCGATGCTGGCGCAGCTTCTCGCTGTAGTAGGCGATATCCCAGGGATCGAGCGCATCGACAGCGTGATGTTCGCGCGCGAACGCGCGCAACTCCGCGAGCTCACGCTCGGCCTGCGGTTTCGATCGGGCCGCGAGATCGTGCAGGAAATGCAGCACTTCATCGGTCGAACGTGCCATCTTGCGCGCCAGCGAACGCTCGGCATAGTTGGCGTACCCCAGCAGCTGCGCCTGTTCATGGCGCAGTGCGACGATACGTTCCATGATCTCGCTGTTGTCGTAGGTACCGGCGTGTGGTCCCTGGTCGCTTGCGCGTGTCTGGTAGGCCTCGTACACCTCACGCCGCAGCGCGCCGTCGTCGGCGTAGGTCAACACAGGGTAGAACGACGGATAATCGAGGGTCAGCAGCCAACCGTCACGCTCGTGCTGCTCGGCATTCTGCCGCGCGAGATCGATCGCCGACGGCGGCATGCCGGCCAGTGCATCGACATCGTCGATCTGCTTGGTCCACGCATGCGTGGCATCGAGCACGTTCTCCGAGTACTTGCTGGTGAGGCTCGACAGTTCCTGACTGATCTCCTTGAACCGCTGCTTCTTGTCCGCCGGCAGATCGACGCCGGACAGATGGAAGTCGCGCAACGCATTGTCGAGTACCTTGCGTTGGCCGTCGTCGAGCGCGGTCGTCTTCGCCGCTACGGCCTTGTATGCCGCATACAGGCGTTCGTTCTGCCCCATCTCCGTGCCGTAGTCGGACAGCTTCGGCAGGCAGGCGTTGTAGGCGGCACGCAGGGCTTCGCTGTTGACTACCGAGTTCATGTGCGACACGGGGGACCAGACGCGGCCGAGTCGGTCTTCCCATTTCTCGATCGGCTCGACGAACGTGTCCCAATCCGGATCCGGCGTGTTCTCGATCAGCTCGGCGATGCGCGAACGGTTTTCGGCAAGCAGGGTATCGATGGCCGGTTCGACATGATCGGGTTTGATGGCGGAAAACGCCGGCAGACCGGTCTGTTCAAGCAAGGGATTGGACATGCAGGGACTCTCTGGAGAACGGTTATACGGCGGATTCTGACATGAACGCCTGGCAAGCCGTAGCGGCCAAAACCGCGACCGTTATGCAGGTTGTGCGGGGATGACGGAGGTGCGCGGCCGTGGCTCGTGCACTCAGCTGCGCGACGGTGAGACGGTCGGGTTGTACAACAGCAACACGTTCATCGCATCGCTCGGTACCGGGCGCCCGAACAGATAGCCCTGGGCCTCGTCGCAACCCGTGGCGCGCAGATAGGCACTCTGTTCGGAACTCTCGACACCTTCGGCCACGACACGCAGGCCGAGGCTGTGGCCCATGGCGATGATCGCCGAGACGATGGCCGCGTCCTCGTCGTCGCCCGGAATGTCGCGGATGAATGAACGGTCGATTTTGAGTTTGTGCACCGGGAAGCGTTTAAGATAGGCCATCGAGGTGTTGGCCAGTCCAAAGTCGTCGATGGCCAGACTCACACCGAGATCGCTCAGGGTCTTGAGCTGTTTCTCGGCGCGATACGGGCCCTCCATAACCCAGTTCTCGCTGATCTCGAGTTCGAGATACTCGGCCGCCAGACCACTCGAGCCCAGCGCTGCCGTGACGGCGAGTTGCAGGCCCTCGTCCTGGAACTGGCGCCCCGAGACGTTGACCGAGATACGACCGAATTCGAGCCCCTGATCACGCCAGTGCTGTGCCTGCCGACACGCTTCGTGCAGTACCCAGGCGCCCAGTTCGACGATCAGACCGCTGTCTTCGGCGACGGGGATGAAGCGCGTCGGTGGCACCATGTTGCCGTTGTGATCCTGCCAGCGTAACAGCGCCTCTACCGCCACCAGCCTGCCCGATGCCAGATCGTATTGCGGTTGGTAACTCAGGCTGAGTTCATGGCGCACGAACGCCTGGCGCAGATCCATGGTCAGCTGCACACGCTCTTCGGCGCGCCGATTCATCTCCGGTTCGTAGAACGCGTAGCGGTTCTTGCCACTGGCCTTGGCCTGGTACATCGCGGCGTCGGCATGCTTGAGCAGGCTCTGCACGTCGGTGCCGTCGGCCGGGAACATGGCGATGCCGATACTCGTCGTCACCCTGCCGCGCTGGTCTCCGAGTTCGTAAGGTTCGGTGACGACCGCCAGCAACTGGTCACAGATCCCCTGCACATCGCTCGCCGCACCGACATCGCCGAGCACGACAGCGAATTCGTCACCACCCAGGCGTGCGACCACGTCGATCTTGCGCAGACGCGACATGAGCCGCGCACCGACCATGCGCAAGACCTCGTCGCCCGCTGCGTGTCCCAGCGTGTCGTTGATCTGTTTGAAACCGTCGAGGTCGAGGAACAACAGCGCGAGCTGACCGCCGACACGCGTGGCGCGGTTGATCGCGTGCAGCAGGCGGTCCTGCAGCAGCACGCGGTTCGGCAGCTCGGTCGTGGCGTCGTAGTGGGCCAGCCGATGTATGCGTTCGGCGGCAAATTTCTCGCCCGAGATGTCGCTGAACAAGGTGACATAGTGCTGCAGCCGGCTGGCGCCATCGTGCACGGCGACCACGGTACGCTGTTCGGGGTAAACCTCACCATCACGCCGACGGCTCCACAACTCGCCCGTCCACACACCGGAGGTCTCGAGCGCCGTGGTGATCTCACTATGTTGATCGACCGGGTCGCGCCCGGCGCTCAACATGCTGTCGCGACGCCCCAGCGCGTCGCCCTCGTCCCAACCCGTGATGCGCGAAAACGCGGGATTCACTTTGCGGATGCGGTGATCCGCATCCGTGATCATGATGCCCTGCGGACTGTTCTCGAACACGCTGGCGAGCAGCTGCAACTCGTTGGTGCTGCGGCGACGCGCGAGTTCGCCGACGATGCGCTCTGCGTACAGCACCAACACCCCGGGATAACTGCCGGCACGACTGAACGGCCGACGGTCGGCAATCACGATCACGCCGAGCACTTCGCCGTCACGCGCGCGCAGCACACAGCCCAGGTAACCTTCGATGCCCTGAGCCGAAAGCCATTCGCAATTGGGGTAGACGCTGCCGATGCCCGCGGGCACGAACACGCGCTGGTAATCCAGCACGTCAGCGTGTGGCGAACCGGCCACCTCGAAGCTGAAATCCGGCGCCTCGGCGCAGTTTTCGACGTAGCCGAACGTCCGCATGCGCGCGCGGGAATCGCCGTCGAACAGGGCGATCATGCCGTGACTGACGCGTAGCGAACGGATCAGGGTGAGCAAAAGTTCGAAGCAAAAGCGGTCGTCACCGCTCGACACTGAACGTGCGAGCGCTGTTACGGCCTCGAGCGCCTGGTCGCCGAGGCGCTGGCCGGTGATATCCGCGGCTGGACCGAGATCAACCTGCGGACTGCCGGTCTCCTTTGCAAACAAGGGGTGATCCCCGTTTATGTCCCTTAGTTATATTAGTTGGCACTGCAGTTCTAATCTTTGAAATGGTTCTGAAACCTGGGCGATTTTCATGCATGCCTGCGCTTAACTGAGATTAGACCGTTTTCCGGCCATGGCAGTTCCGCGCCACGTTCTGCGCCGGCCCCGCGGTGGTGCAAGCGCCGGCTCACCAGCGCGTGGCAATTATCCAGGCAGAGGCCGCGCCGGTGACGATGAATGCGGCGAAACCCAGTCGCATGCGCCAGCGGTAGCGCCGCAGCAGCGCGAATTCCTCGAGGTTGGAAAGCAGGAAGTAGCGCCCGCCCGCGGGCCGCTCGAGCACGTGCAATGGCCCCCGATGCTGGTCTGCCATCAGCTCGCGCGCAGCCTCTTCCGCGGCGACGGCGCGCGCATGTTCCCATTCGCCCTGGTCGATCTGGCCGTCGCGATTGCGGTCGAAACGCTCACGCAGCGTGTCGGGACGCTGCTTCCATTCGCGCAAAATGGCCCGCGTCCGCTCTTCGAGGCTGCCGCCGTGCGCGTTCGCGCCCAGGGTGCGGAAATGTCCGATCGCGTACAGTGGATCACCGTCCAGAATCACCGATTCCGTGTAGCGGTAATCGCCAAGTCCGCTTCCGAGCGCCTCGAGCACACCACCGCCGACGTCGACGACGAGATCGGCCGTGGGCCCGAGACTCGGCAGGCGCGCGTGCACGCCATGTGCACCCCAGCCGCTGCCGTCGTCACTCCAACTCGTCTTGTGCGACGAAGTGACTTCCGCACCTTCCGGGTCGATCACGCATTCGCCGGTTTCGTCGTACAGCGCGAAGATCGCGTCGCTGCTGCCGCTCTCGACCGGACGCGCGCCGCGTTCGCCGCGGCGTTCGACGCGGTAGCTGTACCAACAACACGGGGTCCTGGAGAACGGCGCGATCACCGGCTCGCCGGCGAGCGATCGTGCTTTACCGATCAGCTCAACGTAGCCCTGCGGCGCGGAACGGATACGTGCCGTCGGCACGTCCTCGATGTGGCGCACCCGACGCAGGCCGGTGAAGCCAAAGTACAACCCGGCGAGTGCTGCGAGAATGGCAAATACGAGGAAACCATCCGGCGCCTGCGCCAGGCGCTCGAGCCATGCCGTCATCGCTCAGCTGAAGGCGGCGCCGAGGTCGACGTCGGAGATCTCTGCGGCATCGAACTGCAGCAGTTTGGCGGCCTTGAAGCCAAGCAGGCGCGCGATGATCACGTCGGGGAACTGTTCGATGCGCACGTTGTTGGCGTTGACCGAGGCGTTGTAGAACTCGCGACGGTCGGCAATGTCATTCTCCAGCCCGGTGATGCGCGTACGCAGATGGCGAAAGCCCTCGTCGGCTTTGAGATCGGGGTACGCCTCGGCGACGGCAAATAGGTTACCGAGGCCGAGCCGCAGCATGCCCTCCGCCTCACCGAGCCCGCCGACATCATGTGCCTGGCGTGCGCTGGCCACAGCACTGCGAGCCTTCATCACCAGCTCGAGCGTCTCACGCTCGTGCTTCATGTACTGCTTACAGGTCTCGACCAGTTTCGGCAGTTCGTCGTGGCGCTGCTTCAACAACACGTCGATGTTCGACCATGCCTGGCCGATGGCGTGCTTCAAGCTGACCAGATTATTGTAGATGACGATCGCGTAGAGAATCACCACGACCACCACAGCGATGACAATCATCGTGCTCACTTCCATTCCACGGTCTCCCGATGCCTGCTAACGTGTCCCGTCACTATAGCGGCAGCAAGGTACGATCTCATGAATCCGATTCGGTCATTCGAGCAACACACGCCCGAAATCGCTGCGGATGCGTGGCTCGATCCACTGTGCCTGGTGATCGGCGATGTACACATCGGGGCGCGCTCCAGCGTGTGGCCGGGCGTGGTCATCCGCGGTGACATTCATCGCATTCGCATCGGCAGTGACACCAACATCCAGGACGGCTGCGTCCTGCACAACAGTCATGATGGCCCCTACATGCCCGGCGGTTCACCGTTGCTGATCGGCGACCGCGTGACGGTCGGACACAAGGCGATCCTGCACGGCTGCGAGATCGGCGACGAATGCCTTATCGGCATGGGTGCCGTGGTCATGGACAAGGTCATCGTCGAGCCCGGCGTTATGATCGGCGCCACGAGCCTGGTGCCGCCCGGCAAGCGCCTGCAGTCGGGCTACCTGTACACCGGTTCGCCGGCACGCCAGGCACGCGAACTGAGCGCCAGCGAACGCGAGTACCTGGTGTACTCGGCGCAGTACTACGTGAAACTGGCGCAGCGACACCGCGCTGCGCTACAGCCGTCGGCATGATCGCGTCAGTTAGTCCTGACGCAGCCGGACTTCCTCGTCGATAACCAATCCCTGGTCACTCGCGTAGAGTGCCACGCGCAAACGGTCGAAGAACCGCGCCTGCACACGAAAGGAATCGAACTGGCTTTCGAGTTCGACGGCCGCCTCCGCCTGTCCCTGTTCGTTGAACGCGGCGACCATGGCATCCATGACCGAGCCGAACCGTTCGACCAGTTGGTGTACGCCGTAATCGACGGCGAACAACGGCGAGGGCGTCACGACCGCCGCGTTGCTGAGTGCATTGCCGAGCTCAGCCGAAGCGCCGCCGGCAAGCAGCAACAACGCACGGTCCTTGATTGCCACCTGCATCGGCGGCACCGATTCGTCGAGCGCGAGTTCTCGCGGCAGTTCGACAAAGCTGCCGTCATCGGGAACCTGCAGCGCCGCGAGACCCGGGTTGAACATGGCG
Organism: Gammaproteobacteria bacterium; assembly: GCA_020445205.1. Taxonomy (GTDB): domain Bacteria; phylum Pseudomonadota; class Gammaproteobacteria; order Chromatiales; family Chromatiaceae; genus Thiosocius. The sequence continues at coordinate 4,087 of JAGRHA010000150.1, read as the reverse complement.
CCGAGGGCGAAGATGCCGCGCGGATCGTCGACCGCAGCCAGCAGACCGGCCTTCACGTCCGTTGCCTCCATGGTCTGCGGATCGATCGTGAGATCCTCGATCTGCAGGTTGAAGCCTTTGATACCGGCCGTCATCGGACCCAGCGCAAGATTGAGCTGCGGCGTTATCGCCTGCAGACGTTCGCGGTCGACCCATTCGCAACCACTTTCGCTGCTGGCGATCTTGCGTAACAGGGCATCGATCGCATTGCGCAGCTCGGGCAGATCGATGCCGATACCCATCGCCAGCAGTCCGTCGTGCAGCGCCCCCACGCCGGGAACCGGCGCCGCGAGTTTCTGCAGGTAGCGCGCGACGTCCGGGGTGCTTTCCCAAATGCCGCGAATCACGAAGCGGTCGTCTTCGGCGGCGGTGACACCCATGACCATGCGCGGCATACCGGCGACCAGCTCACGCGTCAATCGCATGCAGCCCTCGCTCACGGGCGGCGCCTCGAAGCCCACCGCCTGCATGATCGCACGTGATTCCGCCCCACCCTCGCCGAACAGCGTCGCGGCCAGTTCATCGATGCGAATGAAACCCTCGCCATAGCCGGTGAAGCCGTGACGCGCGATCAGCTGCGCGATCTCACCCGAATCGGCGAGCGTACGCTGCGGCAATACCTGGCCGAGCAGCAATGGCAGGTCTTGGTCGAAACGCGTGTCGGCGAGCAACCCGGCAATCAGGTACTGATCGCTGACCGCGAGCACCGCATCGGTGCTGCCGACATCGATGCGTCGGTAAGGCTGGCCGGCGAGTTCACCGCGCTGCGCCTCGACACCAGCGCGTTGCTCGACGCGATCGAGCAACGCGTTGAGTTTCGCCCGATCGACGATTTCGATGTGCATCGCCGGCAGCGGACCGAGGCCATAAATCACCGAACGTGGTACGGGCTCGATACCGAGTTCGCGCAACTGCGCGGCACTGTCGCGCCCTTCGAATTCGGCGAACAAGGCATCGAGTACGGCGAACAAACCACGTGCACGTGCCAGGGTCTGCGCGTCCTGCTCCGATCCTTCGATCTGTTCGAGTGCGCGCGCGAACGTCTGACGTTGCGACGCGAGCTGTGCGGCATAGTGGCTGCCCATGCGTTCACGCAGTTTGTCGGGCAGCTGACGACTGACGACAAAAGCGTAAGGCGTGTCCGCAGGCACGTGACGCAACAGCGCATCGCCTTGTGGTTCGGGCTCGCGTGAACACGCAAACAGCACGAGGATTGCGCACCCCAGGGACAACAGTCGGAACGATCGGATCAGCATCGGGAACTCCGCAGGATGAATCGGTTACACGCGGTGTCAGCCAGCGCGCAGGGAGGTGATCACAGCTGCCGTGTCAGGCATCACGCCGCGCCACAGACGGAACGATTCGGCGGCCTGCTCGACCAGCATGCCGAGACCGTCGAGCGCACGCGCGGCGCCGTGCGACAGTCCCCATTGCACAAACGCCGTCGGTTCGTTTGCGTACAGCATGTCGTAGGTCCATCCACCATCGGCGAGGCAATCGTCCGGAATCTCCGGGACTTTAGCGGCCAGTCCGGCCGCTGTGCCGTTGATGATCAGGTCGAATCGGCGCCCGCCGAGCTCGTCGAGGCCACACCCCATGACAGCAACGTGACCGGCGGCTGCCGCCAGTGATAAAGCCTTGTCCGCGGTACGGTTCGCAATCACCAGCTTGCCGGGGCGCTCACCGAGCAGTGGCCGCAAGACGCCGCGCACGGCGCCGCCGGCCCCGAGCAACAGGACATTCGCGCCTTCGATTCTGAACATCTGATTGCACGTCAGATCGCGCACCAGACCCACACCGTCGGTGTTGTCGCCGTGCACGCCGCCGTCGCCGAAGGTCAGGGTATTCACGGCACCGGCTGCGCGCGCCCGGTCGCTCAGCGTATCGGCATAGCGAAACGCCCGCTCCTTGAACGGCACCGTGACATTGAGCCCCTTACCGCCGCCGTCGACGAACTCATCGACATCCGCCTCGAACTCTTCGAGATCACCGAGCAGGCGCCCATAGTGCATATCCTGGCCGGTCTGGCGGGCGAACGCGGCGTGAATCAGCGGCGACTTCGAATGCTCGATCGGGTTGCCTATGACGGCGTACTGGTCAGTCATCGGGAAAATGTACCCGTGATGGTTTGACGAGGCGCGCATTGTACGCGTCCGAGGCCATCACCGCAGACTCGGGCATCGGGCCCGCGCGCACGCTGACCGGACACCCTCGGCTGCTGGCCGCCGGCAGGCAGTTACGTGCCACGGCTAGTCCCAGCGTTGCGGGTAGCTGCCGCGTTCGTAGAGATTGTTGCCGACGATGGCCACCGCGAACAGCAGCAGGGCGCCCATGAGTACCGGAAACAGATAACCCCAACCGAGCTGGTGAACGCTGTCCGACCCAATCACCGCAATCAGCGCCGTGGCGCCGCCGGGTGGATGGATCGTGCGTGTCACCATCATCGCGGCGATCGCCGTTGCCACAGCGGTGGCTTCCTGCAGGATGAGGACGTCGGGCAGGTAGCGGTAGCAGGCCACACCCACCGCAGCCGACACCAGATGACCGCCGAGCAGGTTACGTGGCTGCGAAAACGGCGCCTTTGGCGCGGAAAACAGCAGTACGGCAGAAGCACCGAACGATCCGATGACGAGCAGCTGCAGACGCGGCAACTGCTCCACGAGCAGCGCCAGCAAGGCGATACCGACAAACGCGCTCAACCAGGCGACCACGACCTCGGCAATGCGGATCGGCCGTCCCTGCCCATGCGAACGGATGTGCTTCGTGCGCGCGTGTGCGGGGTGGTCGGCGTCGGGTACCGGTTCGTCGCGCCGCGGCGGCTGGTCAGTCATTCAGCCACTGTGCGGCGCGCTTGGCGAAGTAGGTCAATATACCGTCGGCGCCCGCACGCTTGATGCACAGCAACGATTCCATGACCACCGCACGCTCGTCGAGCCAGCCGTTCTGTGCCGCGGCCATGTGCATCGCGTATTCACCGCTGACCTGGTAGACGAAGGTCGGGACGCCGAACTGGTCCTTCACCCGACGCACGATATCGAGGTAGGGCATGCCGGGTTTGACCATGACCATGTCCGCACCTTCCTGCAGGTCGAGGGCCACCTCGCGCAGCGCCTCGTCGGTATTCGCCGGATCCTGCTGGTAGGTGTATTTGTTGCCGCCACCCAGGTTGGCCGCCGAGCCGACCGCGTCGCGGAAGGGTCCGTAGTAGCTGCTCGCGTATTTCGCCGAGTAGGCGAGGATGCGTGTATGGATGTGTCCTTCCGCCTCGAGTGCGTCGCGGATGTCGCCGATGCGGCCGTCCATCATGTCGGACGGGGCGACGATATCGGCGCCTGCATCGGCATGCGACAGCGCCTGCTTGACCAGGACCTCGACCGTCTCGTCGTTCATCACATAGCCGCCGGCGTCGATGAGACCATCCTGGCCGTGTGTCGTGAACGGGTCGAGCGCGACATCGGTGATGACCCCGAGATCCGGCACCGCATCCTTGAGCGCACGTACGGCGCGTTGCGCCAGACCGTCGGGATTGAATGCCTCCGCGGCATCCTCGCTCTTCGCCGACATCGGCGTCACGGGGAAGAGTGCCATGGCCGGAATGCCGAAGGAGTGCACCTGGCGTGCCTCGTCGACGAGCAGGTCGATGCTCATGCGCTCGACCCCGGGCATCGACACCACCGGCTCGCGCTCGCCGCTGCCTTCGAGGACGAACACCGGGTAGATGAAATCGTCGGGGCTGAGACGGGTCTCACGCATCATGCGACGCGAAAAGTCGTCGCGGCGCATGCGCCGCATACGCGTATACGGGTAGCCGGCGAAGGCCTGGGTGTCTTTGCTCATGGGATCGGAACCGATTGCGGGCAAAGCCGCTATCTTACCACCTGCGTCAATCGACGCCGCGCAGCAGGCGGCGGACTTCAGCGGCGTGACGGCGACTGACTTCGACCTGCTCCACCGTACCATCGAGCTCAATCAGCAGCTGGCCGAGATCGCCTTTGCGCATGGCACGCACGCGGGTGGCGGCAACGAGTGCGTTGCGGTGCACGCGCTG
>JAGRHA010000149.1 GCA_020445205.1 Gammaproteobacteria bacterium | reverse complement strand
TCGACGAATTCTTTGGCACGTGCGATGTTGCCGATCGCCGCCGTTTCGGTGACCTCGAAGCAGATCTTTCTGCAGGCCGCGGGGTAGCGCCGCATGCTGTTTTCGATGTGGTCGAGGTGCTCGAGGTTGCTGAGTGTCTGCCCCGAGAGGTTGATCGCGGCCATCGACAGGTTTTGCAGATGTTCCGGGCGCTGTGCGAGCCAGCTCAGGTATCTGTCGACCACCCAGCGGTCGATACTGGGCATGAGATCGAAGCGCTCGGCGGCCGGCATGAAGGCCCCCGGAAGCAGCAGCGTGCCGTCTGCATCGTGCAGGCGCAACAGCAGCTCGTAAGCGATGCCGTCATCGTGCGTCGGTACCGCCGGCGCGATGGGCTGGCAATGCAGTGTAAAGCGCTGCGCGTCCAGCGCCTCGTGGATGCGCGCAACCCACTGCATCTCGCGGTGGCGCGACGAAAGTTCTTCATCCGATTCGTAGTACACGCGGATGCGATTGCGACCTTGTTCCTTCGCCGCATAACAGGCGCGATCAGCGGCACTGAGCAGTTCGCCGATGCCGCCGATTTCAGACGTCACCGGCACGACGCCGATGCTGACGCCGACCCTGAATGGCCGCTCGTTCCAGATGAAACTGAAGGCCTCGATATCACGACGTATCCTTTCCGCGACCTTGGTGGCGTCTTCGAGCGTGCTGTTCTCCAGCAGCAGCGCGAACTCGTCACCGCCGATGCGCGCAAGGGTGTCATTCTCGCGCACGTGTCGCTGCAGGACGCTGCAGAGCTCCGACAGTAGGCGGTCACCCGCGGCGTGACCACAGGTGTCGTTGACGATCTTGAACTGGTCGAGATCCATGTAGCACAGAACCGGTTGTGCGCCGTCCGACGTCGCGCCGTTCAGAGAACGGCACAGCCGCGCCTCGAACTCGCGCCGGTTGATCAGGTTCGTCAGTGTGTCGTACGTCGCTTCGTGATGCAGACGTTCGGTCAGACGCTTCTTCTCGCTGATGTCGCGGAAGGTCATCACGGTGCCGGCCACCTCCCCGTCGGCGTCACGCAGGATGGCGACCGAGCCCTCGACCGAAAAACGCCCGCCCTCGCGGTTAACCGCTTCGTCGGCGATCTGCTCTATCCTCACGGAAGTGTCCGTTTCGAGCGCTGTCCTGACGCAACTGCGTACCTTGCTGTCTTGCTGCATGAAGGTCATCAATTGCTCGATCGGCGAGTCGATGGCCTGCGGGCGTTCGATCTCCAGCAATGACAGCGCGCCACGATTGATGTTCAGCACGGTGCCATCGGCGTCGGTCACGACCACGGCATCGACGATGGATTCGAGCGTGGTTTCGGCGAGTGTCTTTTCGTAGCGTGCCTGGCCGAGCAGTTCTTGCAGCTGGCGCTGCTGTTCTGCCTGGCGGCGCAGGATCTGCGCGTTCTCGATCGCCACACTGGCCTGGCTCGCGAACAAGGTCAGCAGGTCGAGGTCACGTCGGGTGAAGCTGCCACCGTGCTTTTTTCCCAGCCCCGACAATCCACCAATGATCTGGCCGCGAGAGATCAGGGGGACAAGGAGCGCCGATTCCATACCCTCTTCCCATTCGGTGTAGCTGTCCATGGTCAGCGGGCTGCCACGGCCGAACAGCAGCGGCTGCTGGTTCGACAGTACCCAGCCGCACATGCCGACACTCAGCGGAAGTGATTGGTGCAGGATGTCGGCCGCGCTGGCGCCGCATGCCGATCGGTAGGTGTACTCATTGCGCGCGAAGTCGATCAGTGGGACGACCATGGTCTCGGCATCGATGACCTGCTGCGCATACTCGGCGACACGTTGTAACAACTGATCGAGGTCGAGCTCGGTGACGACGTGCTTGCCGAGTGCGAGCAACAGGTCGAGTTCGTTGTCGATGCGATCGAAAGGTTGTTCGATACGCCGTTGTTCAGCCGCCATGTCTCGCCCCTGGGGCCGACCGCGCAGGGTATCGGCCCACCAGAAATGTCTCGCAAGTCCAGATCCTTGGGCCATCGTACACTGTGCGTCGCCGCAACATCGCGTGATGTCGCCGCGGCCGGCGGCCGAATTCGGCTTCGCACGCTGGCAAATGGTGGAAACCGTATCGACAATCGCTGGCCACGAGCGCACGTCGTCTGCGACCTTGCCGGGCGGGATTGTCACCCTGTTATCGACCTGCGCAGGTTCTAGGGATGTCGGCAGCGCGCGCTTGAAACTTAGCCAACGCAGCCAACGGTTGCCGACGCGACGGAATGCCGGTCGCCCTGCAGCGGGTCCCGGTCCGTCCTTGCGCGCCGGTGCCGTTGCGCCGGGGCGACGTGCAGGTGCTCAGCGGATGCCGCGTTGTTGTGGCGGCGCGCACCGGCCGGCACCCGCGGCAGGGCGGTACGCACACGTCGCCCCGGTATCGATCCAGCCGGCAGCGCAGTTGTGGGACATAATTGTTCTGGTCAGGCAGCGAGTCACGTGGTTTGCGAATGAACGACAAGGGCTACTGTGCCGCCGTGCTGTTCGCCGACATCTGCGACAGCGTGCGCATGTACGAACAGTTCGGCAATGAACGCGGGATCCAGGTCGCCGAGCGCAGCATGGCGCAGATGATCCGGATCACCGAGGGCTATGGCGGCAGCGTCATCCGTACCCAGGGCGACGGGGTCAAGAGTGTGTTTCCGTCGGTCGACGTGGCCTATGACGCCGCTATCGAGATGCAGCAGGGCCAGCGCGAGATCCCCTGCGCCATCAAGGTCGCGTTCAGTTATGGCACGATCCTGGACGCCCAGGACGACGTATTCGGCGACACGGTTCACCTCGCGGCGCGCCTGCTGGCGATCGCGCGCGCAGGCGAGGTGCTGATGCCGGGGAGCACAGCGGCGCAATTGTCCGACGACCGTCGGCACAACACGCGCCTGCTCGATACACGCATGCTCAAGGGCAGGTCGGATCCGGTCGAGGTGTTTACCGTCGTGCACACCGATGACCAGCGCGACGGCACGCCGCAGACCGTGGTCTCGATGTCCGCGCTCGAGCGCATCGTCGAACACCCCCTGATCCTCGTGTTGACGCTGCCCGATCGCGAGGTGCGTTTCGCCAGTTCCTCGGCAGCGATCACCCTCGGTCGTGCCAGTGAGTGCGCGCTCATCGTCAACAGTGGCTATGCCTCACGCCTGCATGCGCGGATTGAATTCACACGCAACTATTTTCTGCTGACCGACCTGAGTACCAACGGCACCTATGTCGCCACGGACGGACACACGACCGCGTTCATCAAGCGTGAAGCGATCCAACTCGGCGGCGTCGGCCTGATCTCGCTCGGTCGACCGCCGGCCCACAATGCCGAGCATGTGATCCGGTTCCGTATCGACGATGGCGGCGGCGACGGTGCGTAGGTGATGTCGACTGTGCGCTGTCGCTTCGGCACGCCAAGTCGGACTTTCTCCATTCATCCGTATCCTGGTATTCGCTATAGACGGCGCGGATAGCCCCGTTATCGACCTACCACTCATCGACCTGTCGGTCGTCGCCGGCGTCGATTTCGCCGCGACCTGTAGGTTACGACACGCCGATCCAGGACCAGAGATCGTTGGAACTTGTCCCGCCATCTGCGCTGGTGCTGTGAATTGGGGCAAGGCAAACGGCCGGCTGGAGACCGCTCGTCGTACACATCCTGGTGCGCGGTGCGCTGGTCCAGGATCTGAGCACCGATGATCGCCCATGGTCAGCGTGCGTCTGCCGGGAGGGGCGACGCGGGCACGGCTCGCCGCGTGCTTGACGATTGTCAATGCCCCTGGTGGTGTTGCAATGCGAGGGTAACGCGCATGCGTTCGCCCCACTGATGCAGTACGCCCGCGACCTCATGCGGGTCAATCCTGGAGGACGTCAGCGATTCGACTCTGCGGAGGTACGGGCATGATTCAGTGGACCGGCGTAGCCGGCCGTTCGACACTGCTGGCGACCGTGTTGTGGTTGGGCGGACTCGTCTTTAGCACCGGGGCCGCTGCGACCCAGGAACTCCCGCGCATCGATCCGCACGCCGGTTATCAGAGTGAGCCCGGGATCTCCGAGTACACCGAGACCAGCGCCGCACGTCCTGTCGACAAGTCGGTCACGCGCCTGAGCGAACGCAAAGGGCCCGTGTCGACCACCGACCACGCCAAGCTGAAGGAACTCGAAGGGCCGTTCGCCAGTGGTCCCGACGTCACACGTGCCTGCCTGGGTTGCCACACCGAGGCCGGTCACCAGTTCACCAAGAACAAGCATTGGACCTGGCGCTACGATCACCCCGTCACCGGGCAGAAGCTCGGCAAGAGCGTGCTGATCAACAACTTCTGCACCAATGCACGCGGCAACGAAGGCATGTGCGCGCAGTGTCACGCCGGCTATGGCATGACCGATGCCAAGACCTACGACTTCGCCAACCAGGAGAATATCGACTGCCTGATCTGTCATGAGTCGACGGGCACTTATTACAAGACGCCACCGACGCGCGGCAACAAGGCCTGCTCGGTGATGTTCACCGACAAGCCGGCGATCGACCTGGTCAAGGTGGCGCAGAGCGTGACGCTGCCCGGGCGCAACAACTGTGGTGCGTGCCATTTCTATGGTGGTGGCGGCGACAACGTGAAGCACGGCGACCTGTCATCGGTGCTGTTCCAGCCGAGCAGGTCCATCGATGTGCACATGGGTGAGGACGGCGAGAACTTCTCCTGCGTGATCTGCCATGTCGGTGAAGGCCACGAATGGGCCGGCAGCCGCTACAACATGGTCGGCAAGGACACCAAGGGTACGGGCAAGCCGGGCATGCCGCGCGATACCGCGACCTGCGAGAGTTGTCACGGCCACGACCCGCATCCGCTCAACCTGGTCGGCGTGAAACTCAACGATCACACCGATCGCGTCGCCTGCGAGACCTGCCATATTCCGACGTTCGCGCGTGGCGGTGTTGCCACCAAGGTCGCTTGGGACTGGCGCACCGCCGGCCGGCTGAAGAACGGCGAGGGCTTCAAGCTCGAAGGCTACACCCAGGGTGATGGCAAACACCGCCACACGTATAAATCGATCAAGGGCACGTTCGCATACGACGAGAACGTCGTGCCGAGCTATGCCTGGTTCAATGGTGTCGTCGACTACACGACCATCGATACCCGCTTCGGTGATCAGCGGCCGGTGGCGATCAACAAACCGCTCGGCGACGCCAGTGATCCGGATGCCCGGATCTGGCCGTTCAAACTCATGCACACGGTGCAACCCTACGACAAGGGCAACAACACCCTCGTCTACATGCACCTGTGGGGCGACAATCGCGATGCGTTCTGGGGCAACTACGACTTCGGGCGTGCGATCGAGCGCGGCATGGCGGACAACGGGATTCCCTACAGCGGCCAATACGGTTTCGTCGAGACGGTGTCGTACTGGCCGATCAACCACATGGTCACGCCGAAGCAGGATGCGCTGAGCTGTAAGCAATGCCATGCACGCGAGGGACGCCTCAAGGATCTGCCGGGTTTCTACATGCCGGGCCGCGACAGCAACGCCTGGTTCGATCGTATCGGCATTCTCGCGGTGCTCGCCGCGCTCGCTGGTGTTTTGTTGCACGCGCTACTTCGAATCGTCATGCGCGCGCGGAGGAAAGGCTGATGAGCAAACGCCATGTCCTGATCTTCAATCGTTTCGAGCGCTTCTGGCACTGGACGCAGGCGATCGCGATCTTCGTCCTGCTGTTCACGGGCTTCGGCATCCACGGCCTGCACCCGTTCGGCGACTTCGAGACGCTGGTGTCGGCCCACGTGCTCGCCGCGGTCTACCTGATGGTGTTGTGGGTGTTCGCGATCTTCTGGCATCTGACCACGGGCAGCTGGCGCCACTACGTGCCGACATCCCAGGGCCTGTTGCGCGTTGCCCGCTACTACGCGATCGACATCTTCAAGGGTGAGGATCATCCCTACCGCAAGCATTTCTGGCGCAAGCACAACCCGCTGCAGGCGATCACCTACCTCGCACTCAAGCTGGTGCTGTTCCCCGCGATCTGGCTCAGCGGTCTTGCGTATCTGAGCTATGGGTTGTGGTCGCAGGGGGCGATGACCAACGGCGCGCTCGAATGGGTGGCTCTGGCACATACCGCCGCGGCGTTCGCCATGCTGGTGTTCATCATCCTGCACATCTACCTGCTGACCACGGGGCACTCGTTTGCCGAGCATGTGAGACCGATGGTGACGGGGTACGACGAGATCGAACTCAGCGACGTCGAAGAAGCCTACCTGCGCCAGGACGAGCCCGGTCGCCTGCGACGCTGAGCGTCGGCGCGCGATGATCGCGTGTCTGCCGTCGCCGATCGCGGCCGATGGGCGACCTGAGACTGCGCATCCCGGAGTGGTTGGTATTGGGCCACACCACGATCGTCGAGCGCGGGGACGACGACGGTAGCTTCTCCATGGATTTCCGCCTGCGTCACCCGTGGTTCGGCCAGGTCTACCGTTACACCGGGCGGTTCACCACGATCAGCGAAGACGCGGGCGCGGATGTGGCGCAGCGCCCCGCACTGCGGCGGCAGTGAGCCGATGGCAGGGTAGGGTAACCGTTCAGAGGTGGGCGACGTCGACCTTCACCGTCATCTTCGGTTTCGGTTCGACGGGGCCGAAGAACGTGCCCGAGACCGGCGGAATGGCTTCGGGGTGGCGGTGCACGGCGACGGCGATATGGTCGGCGCCGACCAGTTGCCCGCTGGTCGAGTCGAAGCCGCGCCAGCCCGCACCTGGCAGGTAGACCTCGGCCCAGGCGTGAGTGGTGGCGAGGTCCTCGACGGCGGCGCTGGAAACCAGGTATCCGCTGACGAAGCGACTCGCGAGGCCGCAGCGACGACAGGCCTCGATGAACAAGGTCGCCATGTCGCGGCAAGAACCCGCACCACGCGTCAGCGTGACGTCGGGCGGCTGGACGCCGGGTTCGTTACGTACGACGTATTTCAGCTCGTCGGCAACCCGGCGGTTCAGCCCGGTGAGCAGGTCCATGGTGCCGATCTGTCGTCCGTCGGGGCAGGATTCGGCGATCCAGTCAGCGAGGCGTTCGTTGTGCTCGGGAAACGCCGCAGTCTGATACGGCACCAGGTCGATCTGCTCCATCGGCGCATAGCTGAACGGGAAATTCTCGGCCTCCGCGGTCAACGGCAGGCGTTCGATCACGGCCGGCTCGTACTGCTCCACGGTCACGCTGCTGACGATCTCGAGCACGTCGGCCTTTGCGCTGAAGCGCACATGGGCCACGGAATTGCCATACACGTCGCGCTGCCACTGGATATCGAAGGCCGGGCTGATCGCCAGCGCCGAGGATTCGATGCGGATGTCGTGGCCTTCGCGCGGCCGCAGGTGCAGCGTGTGTTCACCCAGCTCGACCGGGGAGCTGTAACGGTAAATGGTCGTATGTTCGATCTTGATGCGTTGCATGGGATACGTCGCCAGCGATGCGGTAACAACCAATACTGGATCAATGGCCGCGCCTTTGCCAGACTGACGGCAAGTGCCTGGCGCGACGCCGGGTCGTTACGCGAAACCGGTACCTCGAGCAGCACAGGTTACACGTGTCGGCGGCAGCATCGGACAATCTTTCGGACGCCATCGCGGAGCATGACGAGGCCGTTGGCGACGCCATCTGGGTGGGTTCGGAACCAACCTTTACGTTGCGTCATTCGGAATCCAGTGAATGGCTTTCCGAGCCGCTCGGCGGCGACAAATATGCCTACGCCCTGCGCATGATGGCGGCACTGCAGAAGCGGCATCCGGGCAGCATGGTCTTGCGCACGGTCGGGCGGCAATATGCCGCCGAGGACGTGCCACGCTGGTCGATCGGACTGCTCGAACGGCGTGATGGTAAGCCGTTGTGGAAAGGCCCCGCCGATCCACT
>JAGRHA010000148.1 GCA_020445205.1 Gammaproteobacteria bacterium | reverse complement strand
TACGACCCGGGCTCGATGATGCGCAAACCCGTCTGCCAAAGGAGCGACGAGCATGAATAAAGAAGACCTGCAGGAAGGCGACGTGATCTTCATCGCCATACCGAATCCCTTGTATCGTCGTGTCGCGCGTGGCACCGGGTCGCGGGCGTCGCATGTCGGTATCGTTCTGAAAGACGCAGAGGGTGAATGGGTCGTCGCAGAGAGCGCCGTGCCGCTGTCGCGCTATACGACGTACGATGACTTTCTCAAGCGTACCGACAACGGTTGGTATTGCATCCGGCGCCTGAAGACCCCCCTTTCGGCGGCCGCCATCAGCCGCCTGAAACAGGAATGCGACCGGCGTATGGGCGTGCTCTATCACCTCGGCTTCAAGTTCGATTCCCGACGCTTGTTCTGTTCGAAGTTCGTCTACGAAGTGTTCAGGGATGCCTTGGGGGTGCCGCTGGGGCAGCTCGAAACGCTGCGCGAGCTGCATGCCAAGCTACCGCATGTGCCGCTCACCTTCTGGCGCATCTGGTATCTCGGGCGGATTCCCTGGTCGCGCATCACGGTTACGCCGGCCAGCCAGATGCACTCCGAGTTGCTGGAGACGGTTTACGACGCGTCATTGGCGGCGTCATGAAACGAACGTCGCAGCATGCGCTACCGCACAGTGTGCCCTGCGCGTCCTTTCCCGAACCGCTATGTGGCACTTGCGGGTCGCGATAGCCTTGCGCTCATCGCAATAACAAAAAGGATTTCTTCCACCATGCCTTCGCTGCTTCGCACGGCCGGCTTCGCCGCTTTCATCGCCGCGACCTTCCTCAACGCCTTTGTCGATCTCGGCCACAAGATCGTCATTCAGAACACCTTGTTCAAGGTCTACGAGGGCGAGACCCAGATCATGCTCACGGCGCTGGTCAATGCGCTGATCCTCATTCCGTTCGTCCTGCTGTTCACCCCGTCAGGCTTTTTCGCCGACAAGTACCCCAAGAGCCGGGTGATGCGGGCGAGTGCCTGGGTGGCCGTCGGCCTGACCCTGATGATCACGCTGAGTTATTACCAGGGCTGGTTCTGGATGGCATTCGCCATGACCTTCCTGCTCGCCGTGCAGAGTGCCGTGCTGTCACCGGCGAAGTACGGCTTCATTCGCGAGCTCGTCGGCACCGCGCAACTCGCGAAGGCCAACGGCATCGTGCAGGCGACGACAACGACGGCGATCCTCGGCGGCATCTTCGTGTTCTCGGTCCTGTTCGAGCACAACCTCGCGGGTCAGGAATACACGGATGCCGCCAGTCTGCTTCCGCGGACGGCATCTGTCGGCTGGTGGCTGGTGTTGGGCAGCCTGCTCGAGGTCGCGTTCACCTATCGCTTGCCGGTGCTGCGGCCGACGGACAGGACGCAGCGCTTCGACTGGCGCGGGTATGTCACCGCGACGTCGCTGGTGAAGAATCTGCGCACGGCGCTGGCGCCCCAGGTGATCCGGCTTTCCGTGATCGGGCTGGCGATATTCTGGGCCGTGTCCCAGGTGGTGCTCGCGGTCTTTCCGGCCTTTGCCAAGGAAACGCTCGCGATCGACAACACGGTGGTCATCCAGGGACTGCTCGCCTGCAGCGGAATCGGCATCATCCTCGGTTCGCTGATTGCCAGCCGTCTGTCGCGCGCCTATATCGAAACCGGACTCCTGCCGATCGCTGCATTGGGTATCGCGCTCGCGCTGGCGCTGTTGCCCGGACTCGATTCCACCCTCGCACACGCGTTGAACTTCGTGCTCCTCGGCACGCTCGGTGGCCTGTTCATCGTGCCGCTCAATGCCTTGATCCAGTATCACGCCGGGGAACACCAGCTCGGCAAAGTGCTGGCGGCCAACAACCTGGTCCAAAACCTCGTGATGTTGGCGTTTCTTGGCCTCACGGTGATCGCCGCATTCAAGCTGGTGCCGGCGACCGGCATGATCGCCGCACTGGCGTTGGTCGCCCTCGGTGGTGCCGTTTACACCCTCTACACGCTGCCGCAGTCGCTGGTAAGGTTGCTGGTGTCGCGGCTGATGGCTACGCACTATCGGCTCGACGTGCAGGGTTTGGACAATCTGCCGAGCGAAGGCGGTGTACTGTTGCTCGGCAACCACATCAGTTGGCTCGACTGGGCCATGGTGCAGATGGCGTCGCCACGCCCGGTGCGCTTCGTGATGGAGCGCAGCATCTACGAGCGCTGGTATCTGCGTCGTTTCCTCGACTTCTTCGCTGTCATCCCGATCTCCAGCGGCAGCAGCCGCGAGGCACTGGCCGCGGTGCATGACGCGTTGAACGCCGGCGAGGTCGTGTGCCTGTTTCCCGAAGGTGCCATCAGCCGCAGTGGCCAGCTCGGCGAGTTTCGCAAAGGTTTCGAGCAGGCAGCGAAGGGTGCCGATGCCGTCATCGTACCGTTCTACCTGCGCGGTCTGTGGGGCAGCCGATTCTCGCGTGCCGGCGAACATCTCCAGCTCCTGCGCCGTCGAGGTCTGACGCGCGACGTCGTCGTCGCCTTCGGCGAAGCACGCGCGATCGACGCCTCGGCGTCCGATATCAAACAGGCCGTGAGCGAGCTGTCGATGAAAGCCTGGCAGGCGCACGTCGCGCTTCTGCCGACCCTGCCCGCGGCCTGGCTGGCGACCGCCAAACGGTTGCGCACGGCCACGTCGGTCATCGACACCACGGGCAAGCCGATGAGCCACTACCGGTTTGCCACCGGCGTCCTGCGCCTGTCGCGGGTCATACGGCGCGCAAGCCCGGAACAGAACGTCGGCGTGTTGCTGCCGGCGAGCAGCGCAGGTGCCATCGCCAACATGGCGGCCCTGGTCGCCGGCAAGACGGTGGTCAACATCAACTTCACCAGTAGCCGTGAGGCGGTCGCGAGCGCGGTGCGCAAGGCGCAGATCACGTCGCTCTATACTTCGCGCCGCTTCATGGACAAGCTGGCGAAGAAAGGCATCGACCTGTCGGATGCCTGGGCCGGGGTGCACGTGCACTACCTCGAAGACATCGTCGGCGGTATGGGCAAGGTGGGGAATCTCGCGATGCTGATCGCCGTCGCCGTCTTGCCCGCCTGCTTGCTCCAGGCCGCGTTCGTCGCGCGCCGCTCGCGCCAGGACACGGCGGCGATCCTGTTCTCGAGCGGCAGCGAAGGCGAACCCAAGGGTGTCGAACTGAGCCACGCCAACATCATGGCGAACCTGATCCAGGTTGCCGATGTGTTGGATACCCGCCACGACGACCGCGTAATGGCGACCCTGCCCTTGTTTCACGCCTTCGGCCTGACGGTGACGACCTTCATGCCGTTGATCGAAGGCATCCCGATGATCTGCCATCCGGACCCCACGGATGCCCGCAACATCGCCAAGGCCATCGCCCGGCACCGCGCCACGATCCTGTGCGGCACCTCGACCTTTCTGCGTCTCTACGCCCGCAACGGCCGCGTGCACCCGTTGATGCTCGAGTCCCTGCGCATCGTCGTCGCCGGCGCCGAGCGTCTGAGTCCCGATGTGCGCGAGGCGTTCACGCTCAAGTTCGGCAAACCGATCTACGAGGGTTACGGCACGACAGAGACCACGCCGGTGGCGAGCGTCAACCTGCCCGACCGCATGGAAACCGAGTATTGGAAGGTCCAGACCGGAAGCAAGCAGGGCACCGTCGGCATGCCATTGCCCGGCTCGAGCTTCCGCATCGTCGATCCGCACACCCTGGCGACGCTGCCCGCGGGTGAGGATGGCCTGATCCTGATCGGCGGTGTGCAGGTCATGAAGGGTTATCTGCAGGATCCGCTGCGCACCGCGGACAGCATCGTGCAGATCGATGGCCAGCGCTGGTACAAGACGGGTGACAAGGGGCGTCTGGATGCCGATGGCTTCCTGACCATCGTCGATCGCTACGCGCGATTCGCCAAGATCGGCGGCGAGATGATCAGCCTGTCCGTGGTCGAGGCGCAGGCACGCGCCGTGATCGACGATGACGAAGCCGACCTGGTCGCCGTGAATGTCCCCGACGCCAAGATGGGCGAGCAGATCGTCTTGCTGACCACGGCCGAGCTATCGACCGATGCGTTGCGCAATCGGCTGCTGGCGGACGGATGCAACCCGCTGACGATCCCGACACGTGTGCAGCAGGTGTCGGGCGTGCCGACCCTGGGCAGCGGCAAGACCGACTTCGCGGCCGCCAAGCAGATGGCAAGCACCACCCTGTCGGCCTAACGTCGGCTCGGCCGGCCGGCACTCGGCAGCCCCGATGCAGGCTAAGTCCGTTCGCGGCGGCCGCTGGCGTGGGGCACGACGCCGGTACCCGGGCGTGGTCGTCGCCGACGCCTGCGCTGTGCCGCTCGCCGCCAGCCGAAGGTTCACGTGACGGGTGCCGCGCAACGTGAACACTGCGACGCAGCGCGAGGTGCCCTGGCCCGGTGCGAGCGAATGCAGGGACGGCGCCCCGGGCCACGACGCATGGGGCCGTCACCCCGGTGTGGACGTGAACGATGCCCGCCGCAGTCCCCCGCTTGGCCTGCACCCCATGGTGCTGC
Source organism: Gammaproteobacteria bacterium (assembly GCA_020445205.1). Taxonomy (GTDB): domain Bacteria; phylum Pseudomonadota; class Gammaproteobacteria; order Chromatiales; family Chromatiaceae; genus Thiosocius. Next base: position 79 of record JAGRHA010000148.1, on the reverse strand, counting down.
GCCATGCGTCAGACGCTGCCGGGCGCACGCCCGAATTGCCCCCGAGTCGCCGGCCCAGTGGCATACCGGCGCCAGCGCT
>JAGRHA010000018.1 GCA_020445205.1 Gammaproteobacteria bacterium | reverse complement strand
TCGCTGCCGGGCTCGGTGGCGCGTTTGCACTCGCACACTTGTCCGAGTTACCGGTCCGTGTCACGGCATTGTCGGTGGTACTCGCCTTCACCTTCGCCGCGCTGGTCGGTGTGTTCTTCGGCCTGCACCCTGCGCGCAAAGCGGCGCGACTGCATCCGATCCAGGCCTTGCGATATGAATGACTGGGTTGCCGCAGAAAGGCTTTATCCGCGGTGGTGGTACGACGCGCGACTGGACGCGTCACAGCAGTGGGTACGGCGCGCGGTGAGCGGCGGCGGCACCGCGCCGGTAGCGTGAACGTGTGCGAGGCGGAGATTCAGTCTCTGCACACACGGACGGGGCCGACGTCGGCGTTCCGACCGCCGGCTCACCCGATGAGAGCCACGCGGTTCGTGTCAGGCGATGCGTTCGCGATAATGTGCCAGCAGGGTGTCGGCGATGCGCTCGGCTGCATGTCCATCCCACAGCTCCGGTACGCGACCACGCTTGCCGCCGTTTTCGACGACCGCATCGAAACACTCGCGGATCGCGGCGGCGTCGGTGCCGACCACGGTATTGGTGCCGCATTCGACGGTGATCGGGCGCTCGGTGTTCTCGCGCAGCGTGATGCAGGGCACACCGACGGCCGTGGTCTCTTCCTGCAATCCGCCGGAATCGGTGAGCACGACGCGCGCACGCGAGATCAGTCCCAGCAGTTCGAGGTAGCCGAGCGGCTCGACCAGCGCGATGCGGCCGCGCTCGATCACCGGCAGCAGTCCGCTGTCATTGATGCGCCCACGCGTACGCGGATGCACCGGAAACACCAGGGGCACCTGCTGACTCAGGTCGGCGAGGGTTTCGATCAGGCGCTTGAGGACCTTCGGGTCATCGACGTTGGAAGGCCGGTGCAGGGTCAACACGCCGAAGTTGTCGATCACATCGCCAAAGCCGGCAATCGAACCGAGAGTCTGCTCGGCGGGTACCGCGCGTTGTTGCTGGTACATCAAGGTATCGATCATCACGTTGCCAACAAAGTGCACGCTGTCCGCAGCAATGCCTTCGCGCTGTAGATTCTCGGCGGCATCCGCCTCGGTGGTGAACAGCAGGTCCGAGATCTGATCCGTGAGCACACGATTGATCTCTTCCGGCATCTGCCGATCGTAGCTGCGCAAGCCGGCCTCGACGTGGATCACATCGACGCCCTTCTTCTTCGCCACGAGCGCGCATGCAATGGTCGAATTGACGTCGCCGACGACCAGCACCGCATCGGGTGCGACGTCGTCGACCACGGGTTCGAAGCGACGCATGATCTCCGCGGTCTGCACCGCGTGCGAGCCTGAACCGACCCCCAGGTCGACATCCGGCTCCGGGATATCGAGCTGGCGAAAGAAGGCGTCTTTCATCGCCGCATCGTAGTGTTGACCGGTGTGCACGAGGCGCACGTCAAAGCGTTCGGGAGACTGACGGAACACGCGCATGAGCGGCGCAATCTTCATGAAGTTGGGGCGAGCTCCCACGACGCAGATGACACGCAGTGGACGCGATGGATTGGTCATTTTTCTTCCTCGAAAGCTCTGGCTCTTGATGTGCGGCGCATGCCCAACCCGACGGGGGTGGCGTCGGCATTGAACGCGTGTCGGCGAAGTAGCGTCAAGCGACTTACGTCGCCTTCCTGCCACCGGCTGCGATCCCAGCCGAGGGGATCGGCGAGCGACGATTGTTCTTGAATGCACCGCAAAAAATCGGGGCGCCACCATAACACACCGCTAGTGTGGATTTATCGTCGCGACAGGTGCGGATCAGCATTGTCGCTGCCGCAGTGCCGGCGTGCCGCAGCAGACACCCGGCGCCTCCGGACGCGAGGTACCACGGCCATTGCCGCGCCGCGTCTTCACGCCGGGATTGGGCGTATACTGCCGGACAAAGCCGAACCGGTTCGGCACCCGGCGCCTGACCACGATGCGCCGGTCGTGCCCCCGGCCGGGAAATAACGATATCGACCCGATGCAGGTCGATCGAGGGAGACGGAGAAGATGCCAGCAGTGCCCCAACCGGACCCGCCTGCGCACGGGGTCTCCACGGGCGGTTCGGCCGCTCCTGGTCACGCAAGCCAGGCGCCGTATCGCCCCACCGCTGCGCCGCCGTGTGTGCGTCGATCACCACGCGCGCCGCACCCGCATCCGACGCACGACGGGCGCCGTTCGCGAACACCACTCGCGGCATCCCCGAAGGTATCTCGTACGAAGTCGTCGATCGCGTCACCACGATCACACTGCTCTGCGCTGAACGGCGGCCGAATCGGGGCTGCAAATTCTGGTGCATCCCGGCTTGACGGTGACCCGGTTGGATGATCGCAAACCGCAACCACGCCTCGGTACGGTGCTGCTGCAGCAGCACCTGGCGCTGCTGGCCATGTTGCTGGTGACCGCGGCACTCGGTGCCGCCTGGATCTACACCTGGCAGCAGGCATCGAACGAATCGCTGCGCATCAACGCCATGATCCGTGAAGCGCAGCAGTTGTATCG
>JAGRHA010000017.1 GCA_020445205.1 Gammaproteobacteria bacterium | reverse complement strand
GAGGGCACGCTCGTCGATCAGGAACAGGCACAGCGCGATGGTCAGCAGATTGATGAAATTGTGGTTGCTGGTGGCGATGATCAGCAGCTGCCAGACGATGGTCGTGAGTGCCGCCGTGAGCCGGAACGGCCGCGGCAGGAAGATGAAAAAGGGTACGACGAGTTCGACGAACAGGGTGGCACCGGTACCGGCGCGCAGCAGCCAGTCGGGCAGTTGATGTGCATACCAGCTGCCGAGATGTGGCAGCGGCTGGGTCTCGAAGTAATGGTTCAGCGTAGTGAGATTCGACCAGCTCGGGTCGCCACTGAGCAACTTCGACAACCCCGAAAGGAAGCGCAGCCTGAACAGCAACCAATGCAGCAGGAAAATGGCGAGTATCGGTGGACCGCGAGTGATGAAGATCGCGATGAAACCGGCCTCGAGGAGCAGGAACTCCCACTGGAAATTGAAGAAGATCTGTCCGACTTTGAACAGCGACAGGTACAGCAGGAACAGCAGTATCAGGCACAACTGCGGACGCCAACCCACCAGCAGTGCGATCGCCAGTGCGCAACCCGCATAACTGGTCCACAACAGCACGGTGTCGCTGTGGTCTATCCAGAACAGCGTGGGAAAGCGAATCCACGCCAGGGTGCCTGCAACTCGCTCGAGGTGGCCGAGGTAGTCGGCGGTGGGCAGGATCCCTTGTTCGCCGACCAGGCCCGTGATCTCGAGCGCCGTCGACACGAAAGCGGCCAGGTAGACGAGCGCAAGCAGGCGCACGAAGAGAACCGAACTCGTGCGATAGCGATCATCGATATCGAGCAGGCGGGGTAGCCAGAGCTGCGGATGGATCACGTCGACCTCGCCGCTGCCGCATGCAAGCAACTTCGCGTGGACTGTAGATGATCTACGCTGAGAGTTACAGGCGGGAAACAGCCGTCGTACGTCAAGTTTTTTGCCGAAAGGCCGACGTTGTCGGGAAGGGATTGCGCACCGGGAGTCGTGCTATGACATCGTTATGGGACCAGATTTCAGACAACGCCTCGCTGGTCACTTTGCCGGACATCTACCTGCGCCTGAAGGATGTCCTCGACGACCCGGATTCGTGTATGGCCGATGTGGTCGAAGTGGTCGGCAGCGACCCGGCGCTCACGGCACGGCTGCTGCGCATCGTCAACAGCGCCTACTTCGGCCTCGCGACCGAAATCGACACGGTGAGTCGCGCCATCAACCTGCTGGGGACACAGGAGGTGCACGACCTGGTGCTCGCCGTTTCGGTTGCACAGAGTTTCTCCGGCATGTCACCGGCAATGATGGATGTGCCGCGTTTCTGGCGGCGCAGTTTCACCGCCGCTGTTTGTGCCAAGGAGCTCGCGAAACTGTGCGATGTGCTCGATGCCGACCGCCTGTTCGTCAGCGGTCTGCTGAGTGATATTGGGCACCTTTTTCTGTACCAGTATGCTGCCGAACAGGCACAACGGGCGATGTTGCTCGCATCGGAACGCGGCATGCCGCTGTTCCTGGTTGAACGCGAGGTGCTCGGTATCGACTATGCGCAGGTGGGTGCGGAACTGATGCGCCGCTGGCACCTGCCGCAGACGTTGTGGGAACCCACCGAGTCGCACACCGAGCCGGCGCGTTCGCAGACCTATGCGCTGGCGACGAACCTCGTCTCCCTCGCTGTGCGCATGGCACACGCCGTCGATCGTGGCGAAGACGCCGAACAGGCGCTGGCGGATGTGGATGCCGCTGCGTGGAAGATGACGGGGCTGTCACCCGGGCGCTGCGCCGCGATCCTGCCCGAGGTTTCGCGGCAGGTGAACAGTGTCGTCGAGATGTTTCTGCCCGGCGCCAAGGCCGCTTGACCGAGCCCAGCACTTAACGGTCGCCGCGCGGTCCGACGCGTGGTACCTGGTGTCAGATCGCTTTACATGGCGGCTGTCATCCGACCTTAAGTATCCTTTATAACTATATGATAAAATAGACGATTGTGTGTTCGGAATCGAATTTGCATACGCTTGCGCATGTATTCGAGTCCACGCTTCATCCGACGCACTTTCCTGTCCCTGACGCTGCTGTTCACCGCTTGGGCAATGCCAGCCGCAGCCGCTGCGGGCGACTGGTTCGCCCAGGGTATGCGGTATCTGTACGGCGAAGGGGTGGCGCGCGACGTCGACACCGCCATCGTTTATCTCTGTGGCGCCGCGCGCGACGGCAGTGGCGAGGCAGCCCATGAACTGGGTTGGTTGTACTTCCAGGGTGCAGTGGTCACGCGCGACGATGCCCTGGCGGCCGCCTGGTTTGCGCAAGCCGCGCACCGCGGCGTGCCCACACCGGAACGCACACGTCAGAGTCTGCAGGGCATCGCGTCGTCTGCAGCCGCATGCGTTGGCAGTCGCGGTGTCGATCTCGAGATCAACGATCGCCGCCGTGCGGCACTCGCCGTTGCCATATTCGAGTTGTCGCCGTCGTTCGGACTCGATCCGGCACTGGTCATCGAGGTGGTGCGTGCGGAATCCGGGTTCAATCCACGTGCACGGTCACCCAAGGGGGCATTGGGCCTGATGCAACTGATTCCGGGCACGGCAAAACGCTTCGGCGTGCGTGATCCGTTTGAACCGACCCAGAATCTCAAAGGCGGCATGGCCTATCTGAGTTGGTTGCTGCAGCACTTCGATGGTGACCTCACGCTCACGCTCGCTGGATACAACGCGGGTGAGGGCGCAGTCGAACGACACGGCGGCGTGCCGCCCTATCGCGAAACGCAGGATTACGTGAAACGCATCCTCAGCCGTTACGACGGCTCGCTCGGCTGAACTGCAGGGGCACAATTCTCCCGCAGTCGGTGTGGCTTCGTCGGCGCACGAGCATCTAATCTAGTGTGATGGACATGCGACGGCGAACTCTGGTTGCCGGGCTGGCACTCGCGCTGCTCACGGCGGACACCTTGGCGGTCGAACCACCGACGTTCGCGTTCGAACACGCCAGCGACGTGACGCTGAGCAATCCGCACGACGTCAAGCTGTCAGCTGACGGACGGCATCTCTACGTATCCGATGTCGGTAGCGGCCGTGTCGTCGTACTCGATGCCGACACGCTGCAGTTGCGCAGCAGTTTTGGCGCGGGAAAGCTCTCGGGGACGCACGACATCGACTTCGATGCTGCGGGGCGTGCGTATGTCGCCGATACGCATAACGGACGCGTCGCGATTTTCGAACTGCAGCAGGATCGGGCCATGCTGGTCGGTGAACTGCGTGGTCCGATAGCGGGGCCGGAAGGCGTTCTGGTGCACCCGAACGGCATGATCTACGTGGCCGGGGCATGGTCCCACAACGTGGTCGCGTTTCGTGATGGAGAACCCGTACACTCGCTGCACGGTCTGTCAGCGCCACACGATCTCGAACTTGCCGCAAACGGCGATCTGTGGCTCGCCGATGCGGGTAACGACCGCATCCTGAGGCTCAGTCCAACCCTGCAGATCGTTGCCGAGCTCAGTGGTCCGGCGTATGCGTTCGACGGTGTCCGCTATCTCGATGTCTTGCCCGACGGTGCGCTGCTCGCGGCCGACAAGAACAGCCATACGGTCAAGCTGATCGGTCGCGACGGCAAGCTGCTGGCGCGCTTGGGCAACGGTCGCGCGGGGCGCGGCCCCAACGTATTCACGACACCGGAAGGTGTGGACAGCAGCGGCGACCGCGTGTGGATCTCGGATTCGGGCAACGATCGCGTGGTGCGTTATCGCATGCGCCGCTGATCGCTTTCAATAACGGCCATGCTGATGGCTGATGTAATTGCTCATCTCAACGAACTGCGCGTTCATGCGCCCGACGATGCGATGAACCGCACGTACGACAGCCCGCATCACTTCGTACACCAGCTGTG